>JBIKXN010000546.1:0-2583 GCA_044355765.1 Alphaproteobacteria bacterium | reverse complement strand
GGCGGCATCTTCATCGACGAGCCGTCGCGGTTCTTGAGCGGGACCATGCACGGCACGTTGCCGATGCCGGCGGCCTGCAGATCGGCGCCGGTCACGACGGCGAGCACGCCGGGGGCCGCCTTGGCCTTCGACACGTCGATGGACGTGAAGCTGGCATGCGCGTGGGGCGAGCGCACGAAATAGGCCTGGGCCTGGCGCTTGATCTGGATGTCGTCCGTGTAGCGGCCGTTCCCCGTCAAAAGACGCGGATCTTCGACCCGCTTCACCGATTGCCCGACGCCGAACTTGACCATGGCTAGCATCCCCGCTCGAGACGAAAGGAACAAGACGACCTGATTAGAGCGAGGCCGGGCAGGGGTTGGCAAGAGCGGCGGCGCGACCCGCGCTTGATCCCCTGCGGCCGGCGCGGGTATTGGGACACGAATGTGCGGGCGCTTTCTCCTGGTTTCGCCGATCGAGGCGCTGCGGCGGGTCTTCGCCGCCGCTCCGAGCGGGGTCAATCTGGCGCCGCGCTGGAACATCGCGCCGACCACCGCCTGTCTGGTGCTGCGCGCCGCCGCCGACGGCGAGCGCCGCTTCGGTCTGCTGCGCTGGGGACTGGTTCCTGCCTGGGCGCGGGACGCCTCGGGCGCCGCGCGGATGATCAACGCCCGGGGCGAGACCGTCGCCGAGAAGCCCGCCTATCGCGACGCGCTCCGCCGGCGGCGCTGCCTGGTACCGGCCGACGGATTCTACGAATGGCCCGAGGCGGGGGCCGACCGACGGCCGCTGCTGTTCCGGCGTCCGGACCACCGGCCTTTCGCCTTCGCCGGGTTGTGGGAGACATGGCGGCGTCCTGAAGGGGACGAATTGGAGACCTTCACGATCGTGAACACCGAGGCGCGCGGCGCCATGCGCGCCCATCACCACCGCGTGCCGATCGTTCTCGACGCCGAAGCCCAGGCCGTCTGGCTCGATCCCGCCGCCGATCCGCGCCCGATCGTCGCGGCGGCGCCCTTCGAGGATTTCGACACGCTGCGCGTCGGCACGCGGGTCAACAGCGTGCGCAACGACGACGCCGCGTGCATCGCCCCCGCGCCGCCGCCCACCTCCCCCGGGGGCCCGGCCGAAGCCGGACCGCGGCAGCGAAGCCTGTTCTGAGTTGCGCCACGCGGCGGCAGCCGGGATCTCGCGGCCGCCTTTCAATAGCCCTCGAAACAGCGGTCCAGCGCCTCGGCAATAGCTGCGACGTCGTGCTCGGCGAGGCAGAGTGGCGGAACAAGGCGAAGGATGTTGCGGCTGGCTCCGGATTTCGACACCACCAGCCCGTGTTCGCGCGTACGCTCGAAGATCTCCGCTGTGTCGCGTGTCGCCGGTGTCCGCGTCTTGCGATCGGTGACCAGTTCGATCGCCAGCATCAGGCCGCGGCCGCGCACGTCGCCGACGACCTCGTGCCGCTGATGCAGGCGCAGAAGGACGTGCTTGAGGGCGTCGCCGACGCGCTTGGCGTTGCGCTGGAGGCCTTCGTCCTCGATCACCCTGAGCACGGCGCGTCCGGCGGCGCAGGAGACGGGACTGGCGCCGTAGGTGTGGAAGCTGAATTTTCCGGCCATGGCTTCGGCCACGTGACGTTGCGCGACCACGGCGCCGAGCGGAAAGCCGTTCCCGATGCCTTTTGCCATGACCACGATCTCGGGCACGACGCCGTGCGCTTCGAACGCCCAGAAGCTGTCACCCGTGCGTCCGAAACCGGACTGGACCTCGTCCATGATCAGGATGCCGCCCGCGGCCCGGACCTTGTCCGCCGCCGCCGCGAGATAGCCGGCTGGCGCCTCGACGATCCCGCCATAGCCTTGGATGGGCTCGACCGCGAAGCCGGCCAACCGGCCCGGCGTGGAGTGCATGATGGTGCGGTCGATCTCCGCGAGATACGCTTCAGTGTCGTCGCCGAACGCGCCGCGATAGGGGTCCGGGTTGGCGACGTGATGGATACCGCCGAGCAACGGAATCGGATGGCGGAACCCGCTGATGCCGGTGAGCGACTGCGCGCCGATCGTCGCGCCGTGGTACGCGTTGCGCAGCGCCAGCATGTCGATGTTGCGGGTGAAGGTCTGCGCCATCACCAGCGCCAGATCCATTGCCTCGGTCCCGCTGTTGGTGAAATGGACCACCCAGTCATGTCCCTTTGGCATCCGCGCGGCCAGTTCCTCCGCGAAATGCGCCGGCATTGGATGGTAGAACATCGTAGTGCAGTGCTGCAGCGTACGCAGTTGCGCTTCGACCGCCGCATTCACGCGCGGATGCGCGTGCCCGACCGAAACGCAGACATTCATGCCGAGCAGGTCGATATACCTGCGCCCGGCTTCGTCCCACAGATACTGACCCCGGCCGCGGCTGAAGACGAGCGGCGACACATACGGCATGAAGGCGCGCTGGGAGGCGGCGAAATAGGTCTCCCGGCGCCGGACGATGCCGTCTCTGGTTCAGTCGAGTTCAGGATGAACCATCCCTTCCTCCCGGCCGCATCTTCGTTTCAGTAGCTCGCCTTGATCGACGCCTCGGCGGGCGCCGCCTGTCGGACCACGCCGACCGCGGCGCGCAGGT
>JBIKXN010000545.1:0-2585 GCA_044355765.1 Alphaproteobacteria bacterium | reverse complement strand
CTCCAGGAAGCGCTGCACCGAGAGATCGACCCAGCCGCCGAAATAGCCCTGCAGCGCGCCGACCGCGACGCCGATCACCGAACTGACGATCGTCAAGGTCAGGCCGAACAGGACGGAGATGCGGAACCCGTAGACGAGGCGCGCGACGACGTCCCGCCCCTGATCGTCGGTGCCGAGCCAGTGCGTCGCCGAGGGCGGTGCCGGAAAAGGCACGCCCAGATCCTTGTTGACGCTGGACTGGCCGAAGGGGATCGGCGGCCAGATGCTCCAGCCCTTCGCCGCGATGGCCTCGCGCACGAAGGGATCGCGGTAGTCCGCTTCGGTCTCGAAATCTCCCCCGAAGGCGGTCTCGGGATAGGCGCGCAGCACCGGCACGTAGAACGAGCCATCGTAGCGCACCAGCAGCGGCCGGTCGTTGGCGATGACCTCGGCGCAGAGCGAGACCGCGAACAGGCCGAGGAAGATCCACAACGACCACCAGCCGCGCCGGTTGCGCCGGAAATTCTCCAGCCGCCGGCGGTTGAGCGGAGTCAGGCGCGCGGCGAGAGTCATCCGCGCCCCGCGAAGTCGATGCGCGGATCGACCAGCGTGTAGGTCAGATCGCCGACGATCTTCATCACCAGCCCCATCAGGGTGAAGACGTAGAGCGTGGCGAACATCACCGGATAGTCGCGGTTGATCGCCGCCTCCCAGCCAAGCTGGCCGAGCCCGTCGAGCGAGAAGATCACCTCGATCAGCAGCGACGAGGTGAAGAACACGCCGATGAAGGCGGCGGGGAAGCCGGCGATGACGATCAGCATCGCGTTGCGGAAGACATGGCCATAAAGGACGCGGCGTTCGCCGAGCCCCTTGGCGCGCGCCGTCACCACGTATTGCTTGCCGATCTCGTCGAGGAAGGAGTTCTTGGTCAGGATCGTCAGGCCGGCGAAGCCGCCGATCACCATCGCGGTCACCGGCAGGACCATGTGCCAGAGATAGTCGAGCGCCTGTTCCCAGGGCGGCAGGGACACGAAATCCTCGGATACCAGGCCGCGCAGCGGAAAGATCTTGAGGAAGCTGCCGCCGGCGAAGAGCACGATCAGCATGACGCCGAAAAGGAAACCCGGAATGGCGTTGCCGGCGATCACCACGCCGGACGTCCAGACGTCGAAGGGCGAGCCGTCGCGGATCGCCTTGCGCACGCCCAGCGGGATCGAGACAAGATAGACGATCAGCGTCGTCCAGAGGCCGAGCGAGATCGACACCGGCAGCTTGGCGACCACCAGTTCGGTGACGTCGCGCCCCTTGAAATACGACCGGCCGAAATCGAAGGTGACGTAGCGCGCCATCATCAGGACGAAACGCTCGCCGATGGGGCGGTCGAAGCCGAACTGCTTCTCCAGTTCCTTGATGATGGCGGGATCGAGTCCGCGGCCCGCGCGGCTGCGCTCCTCGCCGCTCTGGCCCGGGGCGCCGCCCTGGCCCTGGAGGTCGCCGGCCCCGGCCCCGGTGAAGCGCGCCGTGGCGTCGGTGTTGAGACCGCGGATCTGGGCGACGACGACGTCGATCGGCCCGCCGGGCGCGGCCTGCACGATCGCGAAATTGATCACCATGATCGCAAGCAGGGTCGGGATCACCAGCAGCAGTCGGCGGATCAGATAGGCGCCCATGACCGGTCCCTCGCCGCGGCGGCGACGTTCAACGACCCTGCGCGCGCTTCTCGCGCAGGGCGGCGTCCTTGCGCGGGTCCACCCACCAGACCGACGGCAGATAGCCGACGCGCGGCGTGACCGCGGGGCGGCCGAAGCGGTCCCAATAGGCCACCCGGTCGACGCGCGTGTGCCAGTGCGGCACCACGAGGAAGGACCATTGCAGCGCGCGATCGAGGGCACGGGTCCGCGTCACCAGCGCGGCGCGGTCGGGCGCCGCGATCACGGCCTCGACCAGCCGGTCGATCGCCTCGCTGCGCAGACCGGCGAGATTGCCGGAACCGACCACGTCGGCCTTGGCCGAACTCCAGTAGTTGCGTTGCTCGTTGCCGGGCGAGTCCGAGGCGCCGAACACCGTGACCGTCATGTCGAAGTCGAATTCCTCGAGCCGACGCTGGTACTGGGCGGTGTCGACCAGCCGCGTCTGCGCCTGGATGCCAAGGCGCTTGAGGTTCTCCAGATACGGCAGCGCGATGCGCTCGAACAGGCCGCCCTGGTTGAGCAGGATGTCGAAGCGGAAGGGCCGTCCCTGCGCGTCGACCAGGACCCCGTCCCGGACCTGCCACCCGGCCTCGCGCAGCAGCCGCGTCGCGACGCGCAGGTTCTCGCGCAGATTGCCGCTGCCGTCGGTGACCGGAGGACGGTATTCCTCGCCGAACACCCGCGGCGGCAGCTGCGCGCGCAACGGCTCGAGCAAAGCCAGCTCGGCGGCGTCGGGCAGCCCCCGCGCCGACAGCTCGGAATTGTCGAAGTAGCTGCGCGTGCGTGTGTAGGCGCCGAAGAAGAGCTGGCGGTTCGACCACTCGAAGTCGAAGGCGTAGGCCAGGGCCTCGCGCACCCGCGCGTCGCGGAACTGGTCGCGGCGCAGGTTCATGACGAAACCCTGCATGCCGTTGG
>JBIKXN010000127.1:0-8761 GCA_044355765.1 Alphaproteobacteria bacterium | reverse complement strand
ACTTCGCGCGCGACTGGCTGCGGCGCCACCCGCGGGACGTCATCATCCGGCACCGGCTGGCGGCGCTGGCGCTGCGCGCGGGGAATACCGGGGAGGCGATCGCCGAACTGGAGGCGCTGATCGGCGTCGCACCGGGCGACGCCGTCGCGCTCAACAACCTCGCCTGGCTGCTGGCCGCGCAGGGCGATGCGCGTGCGGTCCCGCTCGCCGCCCGCGCCCATGCGTTGGCGCCCGACGATCCGGCCGTCGCCGACACGTTCGGCTTGGCGCTGCTGCGGGCCGGACATGCCGTCGAGGCCGTCGGCATGCTGCGCCTTGCCCTGGCACGCGCGCCTGGATCGGCACAGCTGCGCATGCGCCTGGCGACCGCGCTCGCCGAGACCGGCGCGCGCGACGAGGCGCGCCGTCTCGCGGGTGCGGCTTTGGCCGGCGGGGATGGCTTTCCCGGCCGCGACGAGGCGCGTCGGCTTCTCGAGCGGCTCGGAGAGGACAGGGCGGCGCCGGCGAAAACCCCTCTGGCACCGCGGGCGCGCGGCGGCTAAGTACCTGGGCTAGGTCGCGAGGAAAGGTGCCGCCCATGGCGTCGTATCAATATGTCTATGTGATGAAGGGCCTTTCCAAGGTCTATCCGGGCGGCAAGAAGGTCCTGGAAGACATCTGGCTGTCCTTCCTTCCCGGCGCGAAGATCGGGGTGCTCGGTCTCAACGGCGCGGGCAAGTCGACCTTGCTGAAGATCATGGCCGGCATCGACAAGGACGTCGCGGGCGAGAACTTCGTCGCCGAGGGCGCGAGCGTCGGCTACCTGTCGCAGGAGCCCCAGCTCGACGCCGGCAAGACCGTCTACGAGAACGTGCTCGAGGCGATGGGGCCGCTCAAGACGATGGTCGATCGCTTCAACGAAGTCTCGAACCTGCTCGGCGAGGTGACCGACGAGGACGAGATGAACACGCTGATCGCCGAGCAGGCCGATCTGCAGGAAAAGATCGACGCCGCGAATGGCTGGGATCTGGAGCGGACCATCGAGATCGCCATGGACGCCCTGCGCTGCCCGCCCGGCGACGGCGACGTGACCAAGCTCTCCGGCGGCGAGCGGCGCCGGGTCGCGCTCTGCCGGCTGCTGCTGCAGAAGCCGGACCTGCTGCTGCTCGACGAACCGACCAACCATCTCGACGCCGAGTCCGTCGCCTGGCTGGAGCGGTTCCTGCACGACTATGCGGGCACCGTCGTGGCGGTGACGCACGACCGGTATTTCCTCGACAACGTGGCGGGCTGGATCCTCGAACTCGATCGCGGCAAGGGCATTCCCTGGCAGGGCAACTACTCGTCCTGGCTGCAGCAGAAGAAGAAGCGGCTGGCGCTCGAGGAAAAGACCGAGAGCAAGCGCCAGAAGACCCTGGAGCGCGAGCTGGAATGGATCCAGGCGAGCCCGAAGGCGCGTCAGGCGAAGTCGAAGGCCCGCATCACCGCCTACGAGAACCTGCTCGCCGAGGCGAAGGACAAGGCGCCGGAGGAGATGTCGATCGCCATCGCGCCCGGGCCGCGGCTGGGCAACGTCGTCGTCGAGGCCGAGGGGCTGCGCAAGTCCTTCGGCGATCGCCTGCTGATCGACGATCTCAATTTCAAGCTGCCGCCGGGCGGCATCGTCGGCGTGATCGGGCCCAACGGCGCCGGCAAGACGACGCTGTTCCGCATGATCACGGGCCAGGAAAAGCCGGATGCCGGCGTGCTGCGCGTCGGCGACACGGTCAAGATCGGCTATGTCGACCAGAGCCGCGACACGCTCGACGCCAACAAGAGCGTGTGGGAGGAGATCACCGGGGGCGGTCCGGATGTCGAGATCGGCGGGCGTCGGATGCAGAGCCGCGCCTATGTCGCGCAGTTCAACTTCTCGGGCAACGACCAGCAGAAGAAGGTCGGCATATTGTCGGGCGGCGAGCGCAACCGCGTCCATCTCGCCAAGATCCTGAAGACGGGGTGCAACCTTCTGCTGCTCGACGAACCGACCAACGATCTCGACGTCGACACGCTGCGCGCGCTCGAGGAGGGCCTGGCGAGTTTCCCGGGCTGCGCGGTCGTGATCAGCCACGACCGCTGGTTCCTGGACCGCATCGCCACGCACATCCTCGCCTTCGAGGGCGACAGCCAGGTCGTCTGGTTCGAGGGCAACTACCAGGATTACGAGGCGGACCGCAAACGCCGCCTGGGCGCGGATGCAGATCAGCCGCACCGCATCAAGTTCAAGAAGCTGACGCACTGAGCCTTTAGCGGCCGACAATCGCCGGCGCCAGGCTCAACGGCGGCCGAGCGGCAGCGACTTGAAGCGGTTGCGGTACTCGACCACGACGGGCCGCGACGGCTGGCGCGGCGCGCGCGCGGCGAAGGGCGCCTCGGCGACTTGCGGCATCTCCGCTGCGTCGCGCAGCGAGGGCCTGGGCGGACCGGACGGCGCGCGCACCGGCTTGGGGATGGAGATCGCCATCCCGGGGGTCGCGACACGCACCTCGATCTTGCGGCCGCCGACCGTGCTGCCGTTGAGCGCCGCGATCGCTGCCTCGGCCGCGCGCGGGGGCGCGATGTTGACCAGGCCGCAGCCCTTGGTCTGACGCGTCGTCGAGTCGCGCGCCATGAGCGCCCCGACGACGATGCCATAGGGATCGAAAAGCTGCGCCAGCGCCTCGTCGCCGAAGCCGTTCGGCAGGTTGGCGACGAACACGTTGCCCTTGAACTTGGTCAGTCTCATTTCCGGCCCTTCCGCTGTCGGAAGATAACGTCCTGGCCGCCATGCGCGCGGCGGGTGCGGCGAGATGCCTCAGATGGGCGGAACCGTGGCACGGCGGCATGGCGAAGCCATGGCGGAAACGTGCCAGATCCAGGATCGCGCGCCGGACGGTCCGGGCGCATCTGGTCGTCAGCGCGGTCCCACTCTTTCGCGCAGCGACACGAGCAGCGCCTCGACCCGGCCGCCGCCGCGCTGGATCACAGAAGAGAACTCGTCGCGCTGCGTGACCGCCATCGATATGCCTTCGATGGCGAGGTCGATGATCTTGAAGCTGCCCGAGCCCTGGCGCACCCGGACATCCATGCGCACGGGGGGCTGACCAGCCAGCGCGCCCTCGACGGACACGATCACGTCGTTGTCCTCGTTGGGGCGGCTGACGGACAGGACGCGCAGCCGCGCCGCCTTGTAGTCGGACAGCCGCCTGACATAGGTCTGGATGACGAGTTCGTCGAACAGCCGCAGATACTCGCTGCGCTCGGCGTCGGTCGCGACGCGCCAATAGCGGCCGAGGACGAAGCGCGCGATGATCGGCACGTCGAAGCCCTCGGCGAAGAGCTTGCGGAAGCGCCTCACCCGTTCGCCTTCGTCGAGCTCCGCCAGGGTGAGGCCGTCGATCGCCTCCTGCGCGAGGCTGGCGACGAACGAGCCTGCATCCTTGCCGCGGCTCGTGTCGGCGCCGGAGGCGGGCACGAAGGAGATCGCGAAGGCGGTCGCGAGCAATACGGCGCACGCGCCGCGCCGGGTCGTTTCCTGTCGCATGTCGTCGCTCAATCCATGTCGGCGCCGAAGCGGAACCGGCGCGGAACGGTGTCGCCGCCGGGTTCCTCGTTGCGGATCTCGGCGGCGCGGCGCTGGCGGAAGGCGCTGCGCATCGCCGCGTAATAGTCCTGGCCGCGCTCGAGCTCCGCGAGGACTTCGAGGGTCCTTTCGCGCCCCGAGACATAGCTGAGCGCGGTGCGGGTGGTCGTCAGCGCGTTGCCGCGGCCCCAGCCTATGCCACCCTGCGCGAGGACCGTGATCGGATCGAGGGCGCCGTCGACGACGAAGCCGATCGCGTCGCGCGGGCTGGACGGCCCGAACAGCGGCAGCACCAGATACGGGTCGCCGCTCGCGCTCCACGCGCCCAGGGTCTGGCCGAAATCCTCGTCGCGGTGGCGCAGGCCGATGTCGCGCGCGACGTCGAAGAATCCGAAGAACCCGATCGTCGAATTCAGCGCGAACCGCGCGGCGGCGGTGCCGGCGCGGCCGAACTCGCCTTGCAGCACGCTGTTGGTCGCTGTCCAGGGCTGGCGCAGATTGGCCAGCGCGTTGCTCACGGATTCGCGCCCGGGATCGGGAACGGCACGGCGATAGAGATTGGCCACCGGCTTGCCGATCAGGTCGTCGGCGAAGCTGTTCACCGCGAAGACCGTCCGGTTGAAGGGTTCGATCGGATCGGCGGTCGTGGCCTCGGTCGGTTGATCGGCCGGGTTGACGCAGGCGGCGAGCAGTGCCGTCGCGAGCGCGCAGGCGCCCAGGCGCATGCATGTGAGGATAGAAGAACGCGTCATCGGATGCAGGCCCAGGTCGTCGTCGTCCAGGACGCCGACCGGATAATCGGCCGTCCACGCTTCCAGCGCGACGGGGCGCCGCAGGCCTGGACCCTCGATATAGGGTCTGAAGGCACGCGATGCGAGTCGCCGCACTCGTTTCTGGGTAGCACGCCAGGTCGCCGGCGGGCCAGAGCAGAGGGTCCATGACCTCCGCATATCTCTCTTGCAATGACTATAATGATCATATAAACATGTACGCATATCGTTCTACGACAATGTCATGGATCAGATCCTCGCCACGCTGAGGGCAATCGCCGAGCCGACCCGCCTGCGCCTGATCGCGCTCTGCGCGGAAGGCGAATTCACGGTGTCGGAGCTGGTCCAGGTGCTGGGGCAGAGCCAGCCCAGCGTGTCGCGGCACCTCAAGCAGCTCTCCGACTCCGGGGTCCTGCAGCGCTTGCCGGAGGGCAGCTGGGTCTTCTATCGGCTGGCGCGGGACGGCGCAGCCGGCCGCCTCGCGCGCGAGATCGTCGATGCCCTGCCGGCCGACGACCGCGCCCGTGCGCAGGATCGCGACCGGCTAGCCGCCGTGCGGCGGACCAGAGCCGACGCCGCACAGGGATATTTCCGCGCCAATGCCGGGCGCTGGGACGAAATCCGGTCGCTGCAGGCCGACGACCGCCAGATCGAGGCGCGGCTGCTCGGGATGCTGCCGCCCGAAAGCGTGCGCAGTCTGCTCGATGTCGGCACCGGCACCGGACGCATCCTGGAGCTCTACGGTGCGCGCGGGGTCGAGGGCGTCGGCATCGATCTGTCCCACGACATGCTGTCGGTCGCGCGCGCCAACCTCGCGCGGGCTGGCCTCTCCAATGTCTATGTGCGCCAGGGCGACATGTATCGGCTGCCCTGGTCGGAACCGTCCTTCGACGCCGTCACGTTCCACCAGGTCCTGCATTTCGCCGACGAACCCGCCGCGGCGATCGCCGAGGCGCGCCGCGTCCTGCGACCGGGCGGGCGCATGATGATCGTCGATTTCGCTCCGCACGACGTCGAGATCCTGCGCCGCGAGCATGCGCATCGCCGCCTCGGCTTCTCCGACGACGAGGTGCGTGGCTGGCTATCCCAGGCCGGTCTGCGTCCGCACAAGACCATCCATATCTCCGGCAGCGCGCTGACCGTCGCCATATGGTCCGCGACCGGTCCCGACTGAACGCCCGCAAAGGAAGACAAGATGCCAAACGGACATATCGGCGGCGCGACGCCGGGGGCGGCCCTCAAGGTCAGCTTCGAGTTCTTCCCGCCCAAGACCGAGGCGATGGAGACCCAGCTCTGGCAAGCGGTGAAACGCCTCGAGCCGCTGGCGCCGCAATTCGTCTCGGTCACCTACGGCGCGGGCGGCACGACGCGCGAGCGCACCCATGCCACGGTCCGTCGGATCGTGGAGGAGACATCGCTCAGACCCGCCGCGCATCTGACCTGCGTCGGCGCCACCCGCGAGGAGATCGACGCGGTGCTGCGCGACTACTGGGAGGCCGGCGTGCGCCACATCGTGGCGCTGCGCGGCGATCCGCCCGCCGGCAGCGCCGCCTATGCGCCGCATCCCGGCGGCTATGCCTATGCTGCCGACCTGGTCGCGGGCATCCGCCGCGTCGGCGACTTCGAGATCTCCGTCGCGGCCTATCCCGAGACGCATCCCGAGGCGGTATCGCCCGACGCGGATCTCGACAATCTGAAGCGCAAGCTCGATGCCGGCGCCACCCGAGCCATCACGCAGTACTTCTTCGACGTCTGGACCTTCCTGCGCTTCCGCGACCGCTGCGCCAAGGCAGGCATCCGTGCGCCGATCATCCCGGGCATCCTGCCGGTGACCAATTTCCAGCAGGTCGTAAATTTCTCGCGCCAATGCGGCGCGTCCGTTCCCGGATGGCTGGCGGGGCTCTTCGCCGGGCTCGACGCGGACCCCGAGACGCGACGTCTGGTCGCCGTCACGGTCGCTGCCGAGCAGGTCCGCCGGATGCAGGAGCACGGCGTCGAGGAGTTCCATTTCTACACGCTCAATCGCGCCGACCTGACCTACGCGCTCTGCCACATCCTCGGCCTGCGACCGGCCGTCCTCGCCCGTGCCGCCTGACCGGAGAGCGCCATGAGCCGTTTTCTCGAGGCGCTGCGCGCCCAGGTTCTGCTCTGCGACGGCGGCACCGGAAGCCGGGTCCAGGCGATGTCGCTCGACGTCGAGCGCGACTATCTCGGCAAGGAGAACTGCACCGAGATCCTGTGCAAGTCGCGTCCGGACATCGTGCGCGAGATCCATCGCGGCTATCTCGAGGCCGGCGCCGACTGCGTCCAGACCAACAGCTTCGGCGGTTCGCCGATCACGCTCGCCGAGTTCGGGCTGGAGGACGAGGCGGAATGGCTCAACCGCCGCGCGGCGGAACTGGCGCGCGAGGCCATCGACGAATTCGCCGGCGACGGGCGTGCGCGTTTCGTGATCGGATCCATCGGGCCCGGCACCAAGCTGCCCAGCCTCGGCCATATCGCCTACGATCCGCTGGAGGCTGCGCTGACGGTTCAGGCTGCCGGGCTGATCACCGGCGGCGTCGACGCGATCCTGATCGAGACCTGCCAGGATCCGCTGCAGATAAAGGCCGCGGTGAACGGCGCCAAGGCCGCGCGCGCCGCCGCCGGGACCGACACGCCGATCATGGTCCAGGTGACGGTCGAGACCACCGGCACGCTGCTGGTCGGCGCCGACATCGCCGCCGCCGCGACCGTGATCCACGCCCTCGACGTGCCGGTGATCGGGCTCAACTGCGCCACCGGCCCGCAGGAGATGGCCGAGCATGTGAAGTGGCTGTCGCAGAACTGGCCGGGCCTGATCTCGGTCCAGCCCAATGCGGGGCTTCCCGAACTCGTCGACGGGCGCACGCATTATCCGCTCGGGCCCGACGAGCTGGCGAAATGGCTTGCCCGCTTCGTCGCCGAAGACGGTCTCAACATGGTCGGCGGATGCTGCGGCACGGATATCGGCCATATCCGCGCCCTCGACGCGATGCTGCGGCGGCTGGGCGGAAACGCCGCGCGGCCGGCGCCGCGCGCGCGCAGCTTCGACTGGGTGCCGTCCGTGGCGTCGCTCTACGGCCAGGTGCCGCTGCGCCAGGAGAATTCCTATTTCTCGATCGGCGAGCGCTGCAACGCCAACGGCTCGAAGCAATGGCGCACGCTGCAGGAGAAGGGCGACTGGGAAGGCTGCGTCGCCATGGGCCGCGAGCAGGTCCGCGAGGGCTCCAACGCGCTCGACATCTGCACCGCCTTCGTCGGTCGCGACGAGGTCGCGGAGATGGACGAGGTGATCCGCCGCATGCGCGGCAGCATCAACGCGCCGCTGGTCATCGATTCGACCGAGTACCCCGTGCTGGAAAGCGCGCTCAAGCTCTATGGCGGCAAGGCGATCCTCAACTCGATCAATTTCGAGGACGGCGAGGAGGCCGCGGAAAAGCGCATGCACCTCGCGCGCAAATTCGGCTGCGCCGTGGTCGCGCTCACCATCGACGAGGTGGGCATGGCCAAGGATGTCGAGGGCAAGGTCCGGATCGCGAAGCGGCTGCACGACTTCGCCTGCGTACGGCACGGTCTGCCGTCTTCGGACCTGATGATCGATCCGCTGACCTTCACCATCGCCACGGGTACCGAGGACGACCGCAAGCTGGCGCTTTGGACGCTCGAGGGCATCGAGCGCATCGCGCGCGAGCTGCCGGCGTGCCAGATCATCCTCGGCCTCTCCAACGTGTCCTTCGGCCTCAACGCCGCGGCGCGGCATGTGCTCAATTCGGTCTTCCTCGACCACGCCGTGAAGCGCGGCATGACCGGCGCGATCGTGCACCATTCGAAGATCATGCCGCTGCACAAGATCCCGGCCGAGGAGGTCAGGATCGCGGAGGATCTGATCTTCGACCGCCGCGCGCCAGGCTATGACCCGCTGCAGGAATTCATCGCCCTGTTCCAGGACCGTCAGGCCGCGGCCAAGACCGCGCGCAAGCGCGCCGAAGCGGTCGAGGAGCGGCTCAAGGACCGCATCGTCGACGGCGACAAGCAGGGCCTCGACGAGGACCTGGCGCTGGCGCTCAAGTCTTTCAAGCCGCTCGACATCATCAACACCTTCCTGCTCGACGGCATGAAGGTGGTGGGCGAGCTGTTCGGCGCGGGCAAGATGCAGCTGCCCTTCGTGCTGCAATCCGCGGAGACGATGAAGGCCGCGGTCGCCTTCCTCGAGCCGCATATGGAGCGCGTCGAGGGCCAGCAGAAGGGCACGATCGTGCTGGCCACCGTGAAGGGCGACGTCCACGACATCGGCAAGAACCTCGTCGACATCATCCTCACCAACAACGGCTACAAGGTCGTCAATCTCGGCATCAAGCAGCCGGTGGGCGCGATCGTCGCGGCCGCGCGCGAG
>JBIKXN010000544.1:0-2600 GCA_044355765.1 Alphaproteobacteria bacterium | reverse complement strand
CGTCCAAGCGGACGCCGCGTCATGGCGCCATGCAATCCCCCAAAGAAATCGGATCCAGACAACTACTGGACGATGGGTGTGGCCGTCGCGCCCCAGGCCGCCGCCCACGGCTGGAATAGTTGTCTGTATTGGAAACGCGCGGGCGCTCGGCTCGCACGCCAGCCACTCATGATGGGCGCTGCGCGATACGACCAGCGGCGGGCAAAGGCGCGTGATCGCGTGCTCGCGGGCCAGTTCTCCGTCACCCGCTCGAGCTCAGGATTAAGCCGCTTCGCTTCGGCACTGTCGCCGGCAGCGGGACAGCCGGGCCGATCGCGGAACACATCGGGTCCCTTCTCGCGCAGCCGGGCGAGCCACGCATAGAACTTCTCGCGCTCGAGCCTGAGTTCGCGCGCAATGGGCACCGTCGGCTGCTTGCCGGCATCGAGCAGCCGAGCCGCCTCGAGCTTGAACGCCTTCGCGAATACCTGCCTTGCCATTCCGGATCTCCCTGGCCGGCGATAGTCTCGTCTGAGGTGTCTGGAAAACCGGGGGTCGCTAGGACGATGAACTGACGATGGTTATGCCGTCGCGCTCGGGCCGCCGCGAAAGGTTGCGATAGCTATCTGGATCGGAAACACTCGGTGACATCATCGTTGCTGTCGGTACCGGCCTGGCGAAATTAGGCACCGTCGGCTGCCGACAATGATCCGAAATTCCCCCGGCAATGACGCCCCCGACCCCTCCGACCCGCATTGACGGCCAGCCCAAACCACGGCGGCCGGGCGAGACCCGGGACACGGTCATCAATCCGCTTCGCGAGGCAGGATCTTCGCTTGAACGTTCGGAGCGGATGGGGTTTCACTTTCCTGCGTACCGAGGATCGTCCGGGCTCCGCGTTTGACGACGGTGCCCGCAAATAAATCGATGAGGGAGAAACGCCATGCAGGGTCTTACGCGTCGCGGCATCGGCCGCACCGGTATCGCGGCCGGAGCGGGCGTCCTGACCGCGCCCATGATCAACGGCGCGGCCAAAGCCCAGGCCGTCAAGCTGATGATGTCGCATGTGCATCCCCCGGCCGCGCTAATCCATCAGATCAGCGAGAAATTCGCGGGCTATGTCGCCGAGGGCACCAGGGGTCAGGTCACGGTCGAGGTTCGCCCTGCCTCGCAACTCTTCAACCTCAGGGGATCGGTCGAGGCGATCCAGCTCGGAACGCTAGATTTCTGCTACTCGGATCTCGGCACGTTCGGGAATTGGCAGCCGCATCTCGGATTCACGTCGCTGCCCTTCCTGTTCACCGATTTCGATCACGTGAAGCGCGTGCTCTACGGCAAGGTCGGAGAGATGGTGCGCGCCGACGTGAAGCAGACCATGGGCGTCGAGGCCCTGGCGCTCGGTGCGACCGGCTTTCGCGTTTTTGCCGGCCGCAAGGAGATCCGCAACGCCGCGGATTGCCGTGGCATCAAGCTGCGCGTGCCCGAGGTGCCGGTATTCGTCGAGATGGGACGCGCGCTTGGCGCCAACCCGACGCCGATCCCCGCCGGCGAGATGTACACCGCGCTGCAGGCGGGCGTGGTCGACGCGGTCGAACTGCCGCCCGACGTGGTCGCCAACTTCAAGCTCTGGGAAGTGGCGCAGCATGTCACGCGGACCAACCACATTTTCACCGAGGCGTCGATCTTCGCCAGCACGACATCAACCGGTATGAGGGGGTTGTCGGCGCAGAACTGGCAGATCGTGCGCGAGGCGGGGCGGCGCGCGCTCGAGGTGGACAACTGGGACCTGAACCTCAAGGCGCAGACCGCAGCCTGGCAGTCACTCACCGAGCGCATGAAGGCGGTAAGCGATCCCGACATCGCATCGTTCCGCGAGAAGACCGCGCCGGTGATCGCCGGCTTCACCGCGAAGACGGGTGCCAAGGGCAAGGCCTTCGTCGAGGCGACCATGGCCGCGTAAGCGCGCGATGCCGAACCCCTCCGCCAGGAACCCTCGCCGGAATAGGTTTCGCAGGCTGAACCCGCCCCGGTGAGAGATCGAGGCGTTCGGCATGCCCCCGCGCGCGCCGGATCTCGTCGAGGCCGCGCTCGAGGGGCGGCAGTCAGCGGGGATGATGAACCGCCCCGGGTTTGCCGGAGGGTTGGTTTTGAGGGTCACGCTGCCGCGGCGTGGATTTCCTCTTGGTCATGGTAGCGGGCTTCGGCTTCGGCGGACGGAATATTGCCGATCTGCTGGAGCAAGCGACGGCTGTTGAACCAGTCGACCCATTCGAGTGTTGCGAACTCGACAGCTTCCAGGCTTCGCCATGGCCCTCGGCGGCGGATAACCTCTGCCTTGTAGAGGCCGTTGATCGTCTCGGCCAAGGCGTTGTCGTACAGACCTTCCGCACGCCCTAAACGCCGAAGTTCTCGTCGAACACCCGGCTGACCTCCTGGCACAGCGCCTCATCGCGTCGCGAGCGGGCCGATGCCGCACTCGGATCAACCCGTCTTCTCGCATGCGCGAAATAGGTCGAAGGGGCGATCTGCATAACCCGGCAGATCGGCTCGACCCCATTCGCCCCGCGATGTGCGTCGATGAACGCAATCATGGCTTGAACCTGCGGCCGAGCTCCGCCTGG
>JBIKXN010000543.1:0-2608 GCA_044355765.1 Alphaproteobacteria bacterium | reverse complement strand
CCGCCGCCTCCTCGAACTTCCGGATCAGATGCATGCGACGCAGCGCCAGCTCCAGCGCCGCGTCGTCGAGCAGGTCGAGCGCCGGATGCGCGTTGCGCCGGCGCGAGGCGGGTCTAGCCATCCGATGTCTCCCGCTCGAGCATCCGCTCCTGCAGGCGCCACAGCCGGACGATCTCCAGGCTCTCGTCGAGGCGGCAGTTGCGCTCGGTCAGATAGTCGCCGCGCGCGACCGGCGCGGTGACCGTCGCTCCTTGCGCGAGGCCGAGCGGGATCGCCTTCATCGCGCGCGCGTCCGCGCGCGTCACCGCCCAGCCGCGATAGCAATACTCGCCGATCGCGTCGAGCTTCCTGCCCGCCGCCAGGTCCGTCTTGGCGAGCGCGGCGCATTCGGCGACCGGCCGCGGCAGCGGCATCATGTGGCTCTGCCCGAACAGCACGGCTGCGGCGGCCGAGCGCGGCACCTCGAGGCTGGTCAGGTGATAGGGACGGAAGAAGGTGTAGTACGGGCCCTCGCCCAGATGCAGGTCGTTCATGCGCTCGCGCAGCCGGGGATGGCGAAGCTCCGTGATCACGAACACGCCCGGCGCCACGCCCTTGGCGACGGTGAAGTCGACCACGCCGCGCCGCGACAGCAACCCGCCGTCCTCGCGCGGGCACAGGACCTTGTGCAGGTCGGCGAGCTTCGCGTCGGGACCGTGCATGCCCGGCTTGTCCGGCAGCAGGCCGGTGGCGTTGGCGATCGCCGTCATCTCGATCATCGTCTTCGAGCCGTCGACGAACTCGACCAGCATGCGCGGGTTCATGTTCCGCCGCTCGGCCTCTTCGCGATAGGCGTCGGGCGTGGCGTCGATGCGGAACGGGTTGTTCTTGCCCTTCCCGGCCGCGATCACCGGATAGCCGAGTTCCTGCACGAAGCCGATCAGCTCCATCGCCGCGCTGGGCTCGTCGCCGGCGCCCAGCGTGTAGACCACGCCGGCCTTCTCGGCCTCGCGCCGCAGCCAGGCGCCGATGGTGACGTCGGCTTCGACGTTCATCATCACGATATGCTTGCCCGCCGCGATGGTCTGGGTCGCCAGCCGCGCGCCGGCGTCCGGATTGCCCGTGGCGTCGATCACGACGTCGACCAGATCGCAGCCGGTCACCAGCGCGGCGTCGGGCACGATCGCCGCCTTGCCGGCGCCGATCAGCCGCTCGACGCCGCGCGCGTCCTCGCAGAACGCGGCCGCGTCGGGCGTGCCGGCGATCTCGAAAGCGGCGCGCGCCTTCGTGCCGCGCAGGTCGGCCACCACGGCGATGGAGATGCCGGGCATGAGCCCGATCTGGGTGACGATGTCGGTACCCATTTCTCCGGCGCCGATCAGCCCGACCCGGACGGGGCGGTTCTCGGCGGCGCGCTTGCGCAGGGCTTCGGCCAGGTTCATTGCGGCGTCTCCAGGGTTGCGACGGTAGTGAACAAAAGTTCTCTGTTCAACACAGATGTTCCGGCACCGGCCGGGCTCAGCGGCGCATCCAGCCGCGCAGCACCATCTCCAGCACCGACTGGACCAGCCCGGGGCGGTCGCTCCAGGGAAAATGGGGCATCGCGATCAGCAGCGAGACGAGGCCATGCGCCGCCGCCCAGATCGCCTCGGCCATCGCCACCGGATCGGAATCGCGGAAGGCCCCGTCCGCCACCAGCCGGCGGACCAGCGTCTCGAGCGTCGCGAAGGCCAGCTGGCCGTTGTCCAGCGACGCGTCGCCGCGTTCCGGCCGCGGGCGATGGCCGCCGACATGGGGCGGCAGCTCGGTCATGAACAGCAGCCGATATTCGCGCGGATGGGCGAGCCCGAAGCCCACATAGACGTCGAGCAGTCGGCGCAGCGCCTCGGGGGCCGGCGCCTGGACGATCTCGGGCCGCGCGAACTCCGCCGCCAGCTGGGCGAAGCTGTCGTTGCAGATCTCGGTCAGCAACGCCGCCTTGTCGGGGAAATGCAGATAGAGCGTGGTGGGCGTGACGCCCAGCGCGTCGGCGATGCGGCGCATCGTCGTGGCCTCGTAGCCCTCGGCCAGGAAGATCTCCTTGGCGGCGGCCAGGATGGCATGCCGCCGCTCCGCCGCCGACAGCCGGGCCTGGCGCCTGCGTCCGCCGCCGTCCGCCACCGTGAAGCTGCGCATGCTCGCTTGCCTCCGCCCATTACCCGCGTTAACTTAACGATGTTAACTTATCCCTGGAACAGCGTCCGGCACCATGGAACCCCGCTCCGTCGATCCTACCGCAGAGCCGTCGCGTCGCGGCGGCCCCGCATCGGATCTACGGCTGAGGATCGCCTGGCGCAATCTCGCGCATGACCGCATCCGCTTCCTGGTCACCCTCGTCGGCATCGTCTTTTCCGTCGTCCTGATGGCGGTGCAGTCGGGGCTACTGGTCGGCTTCGTCGTCACCATCGCGGGGATCGTCGACAACACCGCCGCGGATGTCTGGGTCGTCGGCCGCGGCGTGCGTTCGGTCGACCTGCCGACCGCGATCCCCGAGCGCAGACGCTACCAGATCCTGTCGCTGCCCGGCGTGGCACGGGCCGATCCCTATATGCATGTCTTCGCGGTGCTCAAGCGGCCCGATGGCGGCGCC
>JBIKXN010000126.1:0-8831 GCA_044355765.1 Alphaproteobacteria bacterium | reverse complement strand
AGGTCTTGCCGGCCTCGCCGCCCTCCAGCCCCCAGGGCGCGAAGCGCGAGCGGTCGCGGTTGCGCGCGGTGACGAAGCTGTGCGGCGCGTGGACCTCGAACTCCATCTCCGTGCCGAGCCCGCCGCGGTTCTGCCCCGCGCCTCCGGAATCGCGCGCCAGGCCGTAGCCGAGGATCGTCACCGGCACCTCGGCCTCGCTGATCTCGACCGGCGTGTTCTTCAGGAACCCGAAATTGGCGCCCGAGCCCTCCGCGCCGTCGCGCATCGCCGTGCCGCCGGCGCCGCCGGAGATCGGGTTGAGATTCGCCATCAGCTTGCGGCCGGTGCGGTTGTCGGTGGTGCGCACGTTGAGCAGCGGCCCGCCATCGCCGCAGGCGCCGGGCAGGCGGCCGGGCAGCGCCTGCGCGAAGGCGCCGAGCAGCACGGATTGCAGGCGCAGCGTCGTCAGCGTGCGCATGCCGACCGCGGCCGGGAACTCCGGATTGACCACCGAGCCCTTCGGCAGGATGGAGTCGACCGGCCTGAGGATCCCGGAATTGAGGAAGATCGCGGGGTCGAGCAGCCGCATCACGTACATGTACGAGACCATGATGATGGCGTGCCGCCCGTTGCCGCCGGTCGGGATGTTCAGCGACGAGTTGAGCTGCGGGTCGGATTCCGAGAAGTCGAACAGGATCTCGTCGCCCTTCACCACCAGCCGCACCGCGATGCGGCAGGGATGGCCGCCGACCGCGTCCTCGTCGGTGTAGTCGGCGAAGAAGTAGCTGCCGTCCGGGATCGCGCGGATCGCGCGCCGCGCCTGCGCCTCGGCATGGTCGAGCAGCGCCGCGCGTCCGTCGCGGAAGACATCGATGCCGAAGCGCTGGATCATCTCGCGCACCTTGCGCTCGCCCGTGTTCACGCAGGCGACCTGCGCGTTCATGTCGCCCCAGTTCTGCTCGGGCATGCGCACATTGGCGAGCAGGATGTCGCGCACGTCGCGGTTGAGTTCGCCCCTGCGGTAGAGCTTCACAGGCGGCAGCCGCACGCCCTCCTGGTGCACCTCGGTCAGCGTGCGCGAGAGCGACGCCGGCACCGCGCCGCCCACGTCGGTGTTGTGGACATGGGTGACCGCGAAGCAGGCGACCTCGCCTTCGTGGAAGATCGGCTTCCAGACATGCATGTCCGGCGAGTGCGTGCACACGAAGCCCGAATAGGGATCGTTGGTGATCGCGATGTCGCCTTCCTCGTAGCGGTCGATCAGGCGCAGCGCGCGGCCATAGTCGAGCCCGACGAACCACGTCACGCCCAGCTCGTAGGGCGAGGCGAAGGTCTTGCCGTCGGGATCGGCGAGGCCGGTGGTGAAGTCCTCGGTCTCCTTGACGAAGGTCGAGTGCGCGGTGCGCAGGAGCGTGCTCGCCATGCTCTCCGCCGCGGCGGAGCAGTGGTTGGCGAGGATCTGCAGCGTCACCTTGTCGATGGCCATGGCGCTCTCCTCGTGCCGCTCAGCGGGGCGCTGTGAGTTTCAGGATCAAGTGGCCGTAATCGTCCACGGTGCCCGCGAAGCCACCGGGCACGCAGGTCGTGGTGTCTTCCTGGGCGACGATCGCCGGCCCGGAGAACTGGTGGCCGGGCAGCAGATCGGCACGCGCGTAAAGCGGCACCTGGCGCCGCGCGCCATCGACATGGACCTCGACATGGCGCAGCTCCTTCGCCGGCCCGGTCGCGGGGGCGAGCCTGGCGAGCGCCGGCTTCGGCCCGTCCGCGACGATCACCATGCGCAGGTTGATCGCCTGCACCGGCGCCGCGCGGTCGCAATGTCCGAACAGGGCCTCGTGCGCCGCGTGGAAGGCCTCGGCGAGCGCCTCGTCCCTGCCCCGTTCGATGTCCTCGGCCGCGATCATCGTCTCGATCTCGTAGGACTGGCCGCGATAGCGCATGTCGGCGGAGGCGACGAGGCGGAAGCTGCCGCGATGGCCCTGCTCCTCGGCGAGCCAGCGCCGCGCATCCTGGGCCAGCCGCGCGAAGCCGTCGCGGATCGCCGGCATCGCCGCCGGCTCGAGGTCGAGATAGACCGTGCGGATGAAGTCGTTCTTCACGTCGGCGACGAGGCCGCCGAGCGCGGAGAGCACGCCGGGCGTGGTCGGGACGACGACATGGGTCATGCCGAGCTCGGCGGCGAGGAAGCAGGCGAGCATCGGCCCGGCGCCACCGAAGGCCTGCAGCGCGAAGCTGCGCGGGTCGATGCCGGCGCGCGAGATGAGCTTGGAGACCTCCAGGTACATGCCCGAGACGGCGATGCGGATGATCGCCTCCGCGGCCTGCTCGACGGGCACGCCCATGGCGCTTGCGACCGTGCCGACCGCAGCCACCGCGCGCGCGCGATCGACCTTCACCGCGCCATAGCCGAGATCGGCCTGGCCGATGAAGCCGAGCACGGCCATGGCGTCGGTGATCGTCGGGCGCTCGCCGCCGCGCCCGTAGCAGGCGGGGCCCGGCGTGGAGCCAGCGCTCTCCGGCCCGACGCGCAGCACGCCAAGCTCGTCGACGCGGGCGATCGAGCCGCCGCCCGCACCGATCGAGGTGACAGCGACGGTCGGCAGGAAGATCGGGAACTCGCCGATCACCTCGCCGATACCGTATTGCGGCTGACCGTCGCGGATGATCGCGATGTCGGCGCTGGTGCCGCCGATATCGAGGCTGAGCGTGTCGGGGAAGCCGGAGAGCCGCGCCACGTAGCTGCCGCCGATCACGCCCGACGCGGTGCCCGAGAGGATCATCTGCGCGCAGCGCGTCTTGCCGAGCTCGGCGCTCATCACCCCGCCATTCGACTTCGTGACCTGCGCCACCGCCGGCACGCCCTCGCCCGCCAGGGCCTTCTGCAGCGAGCCCAGGTAATGCGCCACGCGCGCCTGGACATAGCCATGGATGACGGCGGTGATGGTGCGCTCGTACTCGCGCACGACCGGCCAGACATCCGCCGAGCAGTAGACATGCATGTCCGGCATCGCCGCGCGCAGGATCTCCTGCACCGCGTGCTCCTGCGCCGGATTGCGGTAGGCGTTGATGAGCGCCACGACGATCGCCTCGGCGCCGCGCGCGCGGGCCTCGCGTGCAGCCTCCAGCACCTCTTCCGGATCGATCGGGCGGTCCTCGCTGCCATCGGCGCGCACGCGCCCGCCGATGCCGAAGACCATGTCCTTCGCGATCAGCGGCGCCGGCCGCTCGGCAAGCAGGTCATAGGGATCAGGCATCTTGAGCCGCGCCAGCTCGAGCACGTCGGTGAAGCGCGACGTCGTGAACAGCGCCAGCTTCGCGCCCTTGCGCTGGATCACCGTGTTCACGCCGACCGTGGTGCCGTGGGTGAAATAGGTGATCGCGGAGGGCTCGATGCCGAAGCGGCTGCGCAGCTGGCGGATGCCCTCCATCACCTCGCTGCCCGGCGCGTCCGGCCGCGAGAGGACCTTGAGCGTGCGCAGCGCGCCCGTTGCCTCGTCGAAGGCGCAGAAATCCGCGAACGTCCCGCCGATATCGACGCCTACCCTGTACCCCATGCCGATTTCCCCCAGGCGATCAGAACCACCCAAGAGGATACAATTCCTGCGCCGCGCGTCATCATGTCCCTACGGTGACTACAGCATTCCCGACGGACGTCGCCGGGGGCTTCGCCTACCTATCCGGGTCGCGTCCGGCGAGGCGGAAAGGGGTTCAGCGCGCGCTCATACTCCCGGCGACTTGTTCTCGTAGCCGAATTCCGCGTCGAGCGCGGCGATCTCCTTGCGCATGGCGAGGCGCAGCGCGCTCTTGTCGCTGTCGTCCAGCCACGAGCCGTCCGCCGAAGCGAGCGCAAATCGCCGCGCCATGTCAGGGCCCCAGCCGATCGTCTCGAACAGCGTCGTGAACCCATGCCCGAGATCGGTGCCGAACATCGCCGCGTCGTCGGTGTTGATCGACACCTCGATCCCCGCCTCGACCATGCGGCGGATACGCTGGGGACGATGCGGACGGTTGTGGAGCAGGCTCGTCCACGCGCAAGGCGTGAAGTGAAACCCGTCGCGCCTGGCTTCCGCGACCACGAAGTCCGACGCCAGCATGTTGTAGCCGTGGTCGAAGCGGTCGCAATGCAGCACGTCCCGGCAGATCAGGTAATTGGTCGGCGGCGCTTCGATCAGCGTCTGGTTGTCCTCGCAGACATGGGCGGTGCGATGCAGGCCGGCCTTGCGGGCCAGCGCATAGGCCTCGGCGAACAGCGCCGGAGGCCCGGCGCGTTCCGCACCGTCGAGCCCGATCCCGACGACCTCGCTGCGACGATGGGCCAGCGCCGTCTCGACGATCTCCACCGCCTGAGCGGGCGAATTGATCGAGCGGTCGATGCAGCAGATCAGCAGCGCCGTCACGCCGAAATCGCGCTTGGCCAGCCTGATCCCTTCGATCATCCCGTCGACCATCGACGGATAGTCGATGCCGTTCGGGTAGAAATAGTCGGGGTTGAAGAAGAACTCGACATGCTTGAGGTTGCCGTCGCGGACCGCGTCGGCGACGTATTCGTGGACCGCGCGCGCGAAATCCTCCGGCTGGCGCAGGCATTGCGCGGTCAGCCGGAGGACGTCGAGAAACCCGTAGAAATCGGGCCACTGATAGAGCCGCTCCGGTGGCCGCGGCAAGGTCAGGCCGTAGCGCTTCGCGAAATCGGCCACCGTCGTCGCGCGCAGCGTTCCTGCGAGGTGACAATGCAGCTCTGCCTTGGGAATGCGGCGCAGATAGGCCGGATCGACATTGACGGGCATCAGCGCTTCTCGATGTTGTGCAGCAGCATGACCGGCGACTTCAGCACGCCCTCGAGATTGTTGCGCCAGGCCGAGGGGGCGGTGAACTGCGCCAGCGGCAAATAGAGGACCTGTTCGTAGGCGCGCGCCTGGATGGCCGCGGCGATCTCGCGCCGCTCGGCCATGCCGTCCGCCTTCGCGAAACGCAGGCGCAGCTGCTCGATCTGCGGATCGTTGGGCCAGCCCCAGATCGCCGTGGGGTGTCCGGTCGCGACCAGGAATGGATTGCTGATCGGATTGCCCTGGTCCGGGACCGTGTTGGTGGTGTGCGCCAGGTTCCAGCCGCCTTCGGCGACCGGCTTGGTATTGAGGCGCGCGGTGGCAAAGGTCTGGAAATCCATCGCCCGCATCTCGACCTGGAAACCAAGGTCGATCAGCAACTGGCGTGTCACGTTGCCGAGCGCCGCGATGCCCGGCGCGTTCGCCACGTGCAGCATCACCAGCGGCTTGGACATGTCGACGCCCGCCTCGCGCAGGGCTGCCTTCGCCGCCGCAAGATCGCGCGCCGGGATCCCGGCAGCGCTTTCAAGCGGCGTGCCGCAGCCAAACATGGCCGCGCACTCGGTCGCCAGTTGCGGGTCGCCGGCTACCAGGGCCGCATAGGGGGCACGATCGACGGCGCGGGCGATCGCCTGCCGGACCTTCACGTTATCGAAGGGCGGCTGCAGATGGTTCATCCGCATGATCGCCTGGAACCCGTATCTGCTGACCACCTCGCCGCGGGCACCGCTGCGAGCGGTGAGCAACGGCAGAAGATCGGCCGGAATCCGCTCGAGATAGTCCACTTCGCCGGCGACCAGCGCACTCACCTGTGTGCCTGGATCCGGCATGCCGATCATCTCGACACGCTCGATCCTGGCGCGCTTAGCACCCGACGCCCAGCTGGGTTCCTCGGCGCGCGGGCGATAGCCCGCGAAACGATCGAGGACCAGCTTGATCCCAGGTTCGTGGAGGTCGGCGCGGAAACGGTACGGGCCGGATCCGATGATCTCGCGCACCTGCTCGGTTCCCGGCGTGCGGGCGATGCGTTCGGGCATCATGAAAGGCACCGGGGCACCGATCTTCGCCAGGCTGTCGAGCACGAGGCCATAGCGCTCCTTCAGCACGATGCGGAAGGCGGACGCGTCGACCTGCTCGATCCGGTCGACGAACCGCAGCAGCGTCTGCCCCATCGGATCGCGCGACGCCCAGCGCTGGAGCGAAGCGACACAATCCGCCGCCGTAACCGGCTGCCCGTCGTGCCAGGTCAGACCGGGGCGCAGGAAGAAGCTGTAGGTCAGCTTGTCGGCGCTGATCTCCCAGCGCTCGACCATCTGAGGCCGCGGCTCGAAATTCTCGTCGATCGCGAGCAACGTGTCATAGACCAGATAGCCGAAGTCGCGCGTCGTAAAGGAAGTCGTGAAATGCGGATCGAGGATCCGCGACAGCGTCTCGGGTACGACCCGCAGGACCTGTTGTTGCTGCGCGCCCGCCGTCGAAGCCAGAGCCAGGGCGCCGCCGAGCGCCGCCACGAAACACGTCTTCCGCATTCTTCCCCCTTTGCGACAGCGGTGCGGACCATGCCGCCCCCTGAGAGCCTGTCGCCGATATCCCCAGCGACGACACTAGCGGGAAGGATCGGCGCGCGCATCAAGCTCTGTCGCAGCGCGTGGGATCGGATCTGCGTGCTGGCGCATGATGCGGCAGCCTGCCTTCCGCGCGGGCATCCACCGCAGGCCCAAGCGGACGCTGCGGGTCGGGGGTCGCTCCGGATACCGGATCGAGATCGCCGGCACGCCCGTCGGTCCGCTGCCGCCCGCACTCGATATGCCCGCCCCTTGCGACGCGATCTTCCGCATGCCGCGATACCGGCGATGCGGGCGTCCCGTCACTTCATGCTGTTCGACAGGAAGCCGCGCAAGCGGTCGCTGCGCGGGGCCACGAGGAGTTCGGCCGGGGGCCCCTCTTCCTCGATCCGCCCCTTGTGCAGGAACACCACGCGGTTCGAGACATCGCGCGCGAAGCCCATCTCGTGGGTGACGACGATCATCGTGCGGCCTTCCTCGGCGAGCGAGCGCATCACACGCAGAACTTCGCCGACCAGTTCCGGGTCGAGCGCCGAGGTCGGCTCGTCGAACAGCATGACCTCCGGCTCCATCGCCAGCGCCCGCGCGATCGCCACGCGCTGCTGCTCGCCGCCGGAGAGATGCGCCGGATAGGCATCGCGGCGATGCGCAACGCCGACGCGCTCAAGAAAACGGTCCGCCCGCGCGATCGCCTCGGCCCGCGACAGGCCAAGCACCAGCATCGGCGCCTCGATGACGTTCTCGAGCGCTGTCATATGCGCCCAGAGATTGAACTGCTGGAAGACCATCGTCATGCGCGCGCGCAGCCGTCGCAGTTGCGCCGGGTCCTTGGCGACCAGCTCGCCGCGACGGCTGGCGACGAGTTCCAGCGTCTCGCCGGCGATCGCGATCCGCCCGGCGTTCGGGGATTCGAGCAGGTTCAGGCAGCGCAGGAACGTGCTCTTGCCCGATCCCGACGAACCGATCATGGCGATGACGTCGCCGGCGCGCGCGGAGAGCGAGAGGCCGGACAGGACCTCGGTGTCGCCGAAGCGCTTGACGATGCCCTCGGCCAGGAGCTTTTCCGGGCGTGACTCGAGATCGGTCATGGGCTGAGCAGCGCTCCCGAACGCTTGAGGGCGGTGCCGGCGATCTTGCCGATCCGCTGGCCGGCAGCGACGAAACGCGTCGCCGCGCGGGCGAAGAACACCCCAGCGGTGCCGGCGGCGACTGTGGTCGGAACGGGCATGGAAGGATCGACGATGTCGGCGATCGGCGTGCCGACGGCGACGCGCGCGCCGATCTGCGCGCGATAGACCAGGATCCCGGCATGCGGCGCCTCGAGGGCTTCGGCGGCTTCGAGTGGCGTCGGCGACGCGCGCGCCTTGGGCAACTGCGGGGGCACGATATCGAGCGCGCCGAGATACGCGAGATAGCCCAGCAGCGCGTCGGCGTCGCGCGCGGCGATCTCATGCGCGACATCGGCCTTGCCGCGCAGCTCGACGGTCGCGGCGGCGCAGCCGAAGGGAACGGGATGTGCCGGGAAGCGCGCGGCGATATCCGCCCAGGGCCTGGTCAGCGCCTCGTCGAAAGGATCGCCGCCGGAAATCTCGGCGACCAGCAGCGCCTCGGCCGCAAGCAGACGAGCGAGCGGTTCGATCGTCCCGAGGCAGCCTGGATGCGTGTAGATGTGCACCGCCGCCTCGCCGTCGCAATGCAGGTCGAGGGCGATATCGGCTTCGAGCGCGAGGCCGAGCAGAGCCTTCTTGAGCGCGGCCACGGGGGTGGCTGCCGCGATGCCGGTCAGCGCCTGGCGCAGCGCCACGCGAACGAGCCCGGAATTGATCGCGGGATCGTCGCCGAGCCTGCCGTCGAGGATGTCCGCCGCCGCTTGCGTCAGCAGGCTGTAGCCTCGATTGAAATTGAGGCCGTCGGCGATGTCGAAACGACCTTCCTGGCGCCCGAGAAGACGCTGGCCCAGACCGATCGGATTGGCGAGCGGCAGGATGACGACCTCGCCGCGCACACGGCCCTGCGCCTCGAGCCGTTCCAGCTCCGGGAGCAGACGATGGGCGGCAAGCATCCCGGGCACCTCGTCGGCATGCAGCCCGGCCTGGATGTGGACGCACGGGCGCGCGCCGGGCATGCCGTAGCGCAGGACCGTCAGCTCCGCCGACAGCCCGGGCGCCGCGCCGGGCAAGCGTATCGTCTCCCGCTTCATGTCGGTCTCCTTGCCGTCGGTCCGGTCTCGCGCGGCGCGAGGTGGCGCAGATAGCGCTTCTCGACCAGCTTGAAGGCGCCGACCATGGCGTAGGTAAGCGCGAAATAGAACGTTGCGACGACGCCGAAGGCTTCGACCGGCGCGAGGTAGTTGTAGTAGACGTCGCGCGCGACCCGGGTGAGTTCGACCAGTGTCACCGTCGAGGCGATGGCGGTCGCGTGCATCATCATCACGACCTCGTTGCCGTATTGCGGCAACGCA
>JBIKXN010000159.1:0-7647 GCA_044355765.1 Alphaproteobacteria bacterium | reverse complement strand
TACGACCTCGCGGCCGTCGCACGCAGCGTCGACCGCGACGCGATCGCCGCGCGACCGGCCGATCTCTGGCGCTGGCGCGAGCTGCTGCCGGTCCCGTCCGCATCCGCCATCGTGTCGCTGGGCGAGGCGCAGACGCCGCTGATCGCGGCCCCTGGGAGCGCGCGCCGCCTGGGCGGAAGGACGCTGCTGGTCAAGGACGAGGGCCGCCTGCCGACCGGCTCGTTCAAGGCGCGCGGCCTCGCGGTCGCCGTCTCGATGGCCAAGGCGCTGGGGGTGCGGCGCGTCGCCATGCCGACGGCGGGGAACGCGGGCGCGGCGCTCGCGGCCTATTGCAGCCGCGCGGGCATCGAGGCCTTCGTCTTCTGCCCCGACGACGCGCCGGAGACGACGATCTCGGAGATCGCGCTGCAGGGGGCGCGGGTCTTTCGCGTCGACGGCAACATCACCGAGATCGGGCCGCTGGTCGAGGCCGGCAAGGAGGCGGGCGGCTGGTTCAGCATGGCGACGCTCAAGGAGCCCTATCGCGTTGAAGGCAAGAAGACCATGGGGCTGGAGATCGCGATCCAGCTGGGGTGGGAGCTCCCTGACGTGATCTTCTACCCGACCGGCGGCGGCACCGGCCTGATCGGCATGTGGAAGGCCTTCGAAGAACTCGAGCGTCTGGGCTGGATCGGGCCGAAGCGCCCCCGCATGGTGGCGGTGCAGTCGGAGACCTGCGGCCCGATCGCCCGCGCCTTCGCGCGCGGCGCCGAGACCGCGGAGCCCTGGACCGGCGGCCATACCGCGGTGCCCGGGCTGCGCGTGCCCTGGACGGTCGGCGATTTCATGCTGCTGCGGATCCTGCGCGAGAGCCACGGCTTCGCCATCACCGTCGCCGACGACGAGACCGAACCGGCGCGCGCCGCGATGGCGCGCGAGGACGGCATCCATCTCTGCCCCGAGGGCGCGGCCACGCTGGCCGCCTATGGCAAGGCGCTTGCCCGCGGCCTGATCGGCCCCGACGACCGCGCGATCCTGTTCAACTGCGCCTCGGGCCTCAAATACGCGATGCCCCCGGTGACGACCCGGCTCTCCCGGCACGGGCCGATCGACTACGCTCGCCTGACCGCGTCACGATGACGAGACGCCCCCGGCCGGGTCACATCATCTTGCGCGGCAGCCAGAGCGCGAGGTCGGGGACGAAGAAGAGCAGCGCCACCATGACGGCCATCAGGACGAAGAACGGGAAGGCTACCCAGCCGATATAGGTGATCTGGTGCCCGGTCATGCCCTGGAGCACGAAGAGGTTGAAGCCGACCGGTGGCGTGATCTGGGCCATCTCGACCACGATGACGATGAAGATCCCGAACCAGACCAGATCGAAGCCCGCGCGCTCGATGGTCGGCATCACGACGGCCATCGTCAGCACGACCATCGAGATGCCGTCGAGGAAGCAGCCGAGAACCGCGTAGAACACGGTCAGGATGACGATCAGCATGCCCGGACCGAGATCGAGCGCGTCGATCCATTCGGCGAGCGCGCGCGGCAGGCCGGTGAAACCCATCGCCAGCGTCAGGAAGGACGCGCCGGCCAGGATGAAGGCGATCATGCAGGACAGGCGCGTTGCGCCCATCAGGCTCTCGATGAAGACCTGTCGGTTCATGTCGCCTTGCAGCGTCGCCACCAGCAACGCGCCGGCGACGCCCACGGCCGCCGCCTCGGTCGCGGTCGCGAAGCCGGCATAGATCGACCCGAGCACGAGCACGATCAGCCCGACCGAAGGCAGCAGGAAGCGTGCGGCGTAGATCTTCTCCGCGAAGGACAGGCGCAGGTCGGCGGCGGGGATGCGGTCGGCGTTGAACAGCGACCAGGCGACCACCCAGGCCATGAACATGCCCGCCAGCGCGAGCCCCGGGATCACGCCGGCGATGAAGAGCTGCGCGATCGAGGTGTTCGTCTGCACCCCGTAGACGATCATGATCAGGGAGGGCGGGATCAGCAGCCCCAGCGTGCCGGAACCGGCGAGCGAGCCGACGATCATGCTCTCCGGGTAACCGCGCTTGCGCAGCTCCGGGATCGACATCTTGCCGATCGTGGCGCAGGTCGCCGCCGAAGAGCCGGAGATGGCGGCGAAGATCGTGCAGCCGATCACGTTGGTGTGGAGCAGCCGCCCGGGGAGGCCCTGCATCCAGGGCGCGAGGCCGCGGAAAAGATCCTGCGACAGCCGCGTGCGGAACAGGATCTCGCCCATCCAGATGAACATCGGCAGCGCGGTCAGGGTCCAGGAAGACGACGAGCCCCAGATCGTCGTCACCATCGCCGGCCCGACCGGACGGCTGGTGAATAGCTCCATGGCCAGCCAGCCGGTGCCGAGCAGGGCGAGACCGATCCATACGCCCGAGCCCAGGATGACGAACATCAGGGCGATCAGGATCCCCGCGATCTCGAGATTGACCATCGGCGCTCTCGGCCTCTACTCGGTATGCTGCATTTCGGCGGAAAGATCGCTCTTCGCCGGGTCGCGGCCGCCGATCACCTGCGCCAGTTCGTCGACGAAGGCGATCGTCAGGATGGTGACGCCCAGCGCCATGGCGCTCTGCGGGATCCAGAGCGGCGAGGCGTCCATCGCGTCGGAGCGGGAGTCGAATTCCCAGGACCAGTAGACCATGTCCCAGGCGTACCAGGCGAAGAAGCCCGACAACAGGATCGCGACGCCCAGACACCAATATTCCAGCCAGCGCCGCGACGCGCCGCCGAAGCGGTCGAGGATCAACGTGACGCGGATATGCTCGCCGCGCTTGAGCGTGCTCGCCAGCGCGAAGAAGGACGAGGCCGCCATCGCATAGCCGGCATAGGCGTCGGTCCCGCGGACATAGAGATCGGTGAAGCCACCCAGGATCTGCAGCAGGGTGACGATCAGGATCGCCGCCATGCCGATCCCCGCCGCCCAGGCGCTGGCGGCGTAGAGACCGTCGAGAGCTCTGCGCATGGTCCGGAACCCGGCCGCGGAACCGGCCGCGCCCACGAGAGGCGCGGCCGGTCCGGCGCGCTCAGGCACCCGCCTTGAAGGCGTTCACCAGCGCCTGGCCATCGGCCCCGGCGCGTCCCAGCCAGTCCTTAGACAGTTCCTCGCCCCAGCGCTGGAACCCGGCCTTGAGCGCCGCCGACGGCGCCTCGACCGTCATCCCGTTCTTGCGGAACTCCTCGAGATAGAAATTCGCGAGGCGCTCGGACTCGGCCCAGCCCCTGGCCTCGGCGACCTCGGCGGCCTTGGTCACGGCTGCGCGCGTCGCGTCGTCGAGCGACGCCCAGGCGCGCTGGTTGACCATGATCATGTTCTTCGGCAGCCAGGCCTGGACGTCGTAGAAGAACTTCGTGTGCTCCCAGATCTTGGAGTCGAAGCCGGTCGCGCCCGACGAGATCATCGAGTTGACGCGACCCGAGGCCAGCGCCTGGACCAGCTCGGCGGCCTGCACCGTCGTCACCCGCATCCCGGCGAGCTCGGCGAACCGGCCGGCCGAAGCGCCATAGGAACGGAAGGACAGGCCCTTGAGATCGTCGGGGACGTTCAGCGCCTTCGGGCTGTAGAAGCCCTGCGGCGGCCAGGCGACCGAGAACAGCATCCGCACGCCGCGGCCCTGCAGGCGCTTGTCCACATGCGGCTTCTGGAGCGCGGACAGCCGCCGCGCGTCGCGGAACGATGTCGCCAGGAAGGGGATGTTGTCGGCGCCGAACATCGCGTCCTCGTTCTCGAGGACGACCATCAGCAATTCGCCCATCTGCGCCTGGTTCGTCTGCACCGCGCGCATGATCTCCGGCACCTTGAAAAGCGAGGCGCCGGGATGGACCGTGATCTCGAGCTTGCCGGCGGTCGCGTCCTTCACGTCCTTGGCGAACTGGATCAGGTTGACGGAGTGGAAATTGGTCGCGGGATATCCGGCCGGCAGATCCCATTTCCACTTCGCCTGCGCGGCTGCGGGGCGGACGATGGAAGCGGCGGCGATACCGGCGGCGAAGCCGCCCGTCAGGCGGCGGCGAGAAATCGTCTTCATGGCCTCATTTTCCCTGTCTGGATCGGGCGCCGCGACGGGCGCGGGTCCGTGCCCGGCGACGCGCCGGATTTGTGACACAGGCTATGCCCCCGTTCCGCCGCAGGTCAAGCCAGCGGGGTTGAACATGCCCAGGCCGCGCGCAACGGCTTGCATGCGCGTTCAGCCGATCGCCATCAGGCTGGCGTTGCCGCCCGCGGCGGCGGTGTTGGCGCAGACAGACCGCTCCTCGACCAGCCGCCACCGATCGCATCCGCCGGCATCGCCGGGGATCACCATCACGATCGGGCCCTCGCGCGCCGCGATCCGGCGTTGCAGTTCGATCAGCGGGGCGCCGCGCGCGTCGCTGACAACCGCGCGCAGCCGCGGATCGGCGAGCGGATCGGCGAGCGTCTCGATCCCGGCGATGTCGGCGACCGCGGCGCGTGCCGGATTGTCGATCGCGACCAGCGCGCGGTTTCCGGCCGCGACGATCGCGCGCACCTGGCCGCGCAGCGCCGCCTCACCGCGCGCCAGCGCCGCCACCCGGCCGCGCGGTCGCAGCTCGTAGCGGTTCGATTCGCCGACCGGGCCGGCGAGCTCGCCGGTCTCGACCGCGAGCGCCACCGGCCCGGCCTTGAGGCGGGCGAGGTAGAGCGGCCCTCCCGCCTTTGGCCCGGTGCCCGAGAGCCTCGCGCCACCGAAGGGCTGCACCCCTACGGTGGCGCCGATCATGTTGCGATTGACGTAGCAATTCCCGGCCGCCACCCGCGACAGCACATGCGCGGCGAAGGCGTCGATGCGCGTATGCAGTCCGAAGGTGAGGGCATAGCCGGCCGCGTCGATGTCCTCGAGCAGGGCGTCGAGCCCCGCGCGCCGGTAGCGCAGGACATGGAGAACCGGTCCGAAGACCTCCTGGCCGGCGTCGGCGACGCGGTCGATCTCGATCAACGTCGGCGCGACGAAGCCCCCCGGCGGCGCGTCCGTCGCATCGACGCGCAGTCCGCGTGCGCGCATCGTGGAAACATGCGCGGCGATCGCGGCGCGCGCATCGGGCGAGATCACCGGTCCGATATCGATGTCGATGCGCGAAGGGTCGCCGAGCGACAACTCGCGCATCGCGCCGCGCAGCATCTCCAGCAGCCGGTCTGCGGCCTCTTCCTGAACGCAGAGGATCCGCAGCGCCGAACAGCGCTGGCCGGCGCTGTCGAAGGCCGAGGCAAGGATGTCCGCGACCGCCTGTTCGGGCAGCGCGGAGCTGTCGACGATCATCGCGTTGAGCCCGCCGGTCTCCGCGATCAGCGGCACCGGATCTCCGGCGCGCGTCAGCCGCTCCGCGAGGCCGCGCTGGATCACGCGCGCGACCGAGGTGGATCCCGTGAACACGACGCCCTGGACACGCGGATCGGCGACCAGCGCCGCGCCGACCTCGCCGCCCCCCGGCAGCAGCGTCAGCGCGCCGTCCGGAATGCCGGCGGCGCGAAGGATGCGCACCGCCGCGGCCGCGACGAAGGGCGTCTCCTCCGCGGGCTTCGCGAGCACAGTGTTGCCGGCGGCGAGCGCGGCCCCGACCTGGCCCACGAAGATGGCGAGCGGAAAATTCCAGGGCGAGATGCAGGCGACCGGCCCCAGCGGCGGGGCGTCGGGCATCGCGACGGCGCCAGCCGCGTAGTAGCGCAGGAAATCCGCCGCCTCGCGGATCTCGGCGAGCGCGTTTGGCAGCGTGCGCCCGGCCTCGCGCGCGATCAGCGCCGCGAGCCCAAGCCGGTCGGCCTCGATGCCGTCGGCGGCGCGCCGCAGGATCGCGGCGCGCGTCGCGGCGGGTGTCGCCGCCCAGGCGTTTCCGGCACTGGCAGCGGTGGCGGTCGCGGCGGCGACCTCCCCGGCGCCGGCGTCGCATACGGTGCCGAGGTGGTCGGAGCGATCGAAGGGATTTCGGATCTCGCGCGCGGGACCGCCGCCGGGCAGCGCGCGCGTCGCGCCGCGCTCGGCCACGACCGCGCCGGCGAGCGCGGCGAGCGTGTCCTCGTCGGCGAGGTCGAGGCCATCCGAGTTGCGGCGCGCGGGACCATAGAGATCGCGCGGCAGCGAGATGGCCGGATGCGGCGCGCCTGGCGGAACGATGGCGCGCGCCTTGGCGACAGGGTCGGCCACCAGATCGTCGACGCTGGTCCCCGCGTCCTGGATCCGGTGGACGAACGACGAATTGGCGCCGTTCTCCAGCAGGCGCCGCACGAGATAGGCCAGCAGCGTGTCATGCGTGCCGACCGGCGCGTAGACGCGGCACGGCCGCGCCAGCGGGCCGACGACCTCGTCGTAGAGCGGCTCGCCCATGCCGTGGAGGCACTGGAACTCGTAGTCCTCCGGCGCGAAGTCCGGGCCAGCCATCGCCAGCACGGCCGCGAGCGTCTGCGCGTTGTGGGTGGCGAATTGCGGGAAGACGGCGTCGCGCGCGGCCAGCAGCCGCCGCGCGCAGGCGAGATAGGAAACGTCGGTATGCAGCTTGCGCGTGAAGACCGGGAAATCGGACTGCCCCTCCGCCTGGGCACGCTTGATCTCGCTGTCCCAATACGCGCCCTTGACGAGGCGCAGCATGATGCGCCGCCCGCCACGCCGCGCGAGATCGACGACCCAGTCGATGACGAAGGGCGCGCGCTTGCCATAGGCCTGGACCACGAAGCCGAGCCCGTCCCAGCCGGCGAGCGCCCTGTCCTCCGCCAGCTCCGCCAGCAGGTCGAGCGAGAGATCGAGGCGTTCGCTCTCCTCGGCGTCGATGTTGAACCCGATGCGCGTCGCAGCCGCGAGCCGGGCGAGGCGCGCGAGACGCGGCAGCAGTTCCGTCATGGTCCGCGCCCGCTGGCTGCGGGAATAGCGGGGATGCAGCGCGGAGAGCTTGACCGAGATGCCGGGCCCGGCGACCGGGCCGCGGCCGGCGGCGGCCGCGCCGATGGCGCCGATCGCGTCCTCGTAGCTGGCGAGATAGCGCGCCGCGTCCGCCTGCGTCGCGGCCGCCTCGCCCAGCATGTCGTAGGAGAAGCGGAAGCCTCGTGCCTCGCGCGGCGCCGCCTTGCGCAGCGCCTCGGCGATCGTCTCGCCGGACACGAACTGCTCGCCCATCATCCGCATCGCGATGTCCATCGCCCTGCGGATCACCGGTTCGCCGCCGCGCGCGATCAGGCGGGTGAGCGCGGCGCCGAGACCTTCCTCGCCCTCGGCCGCGACCAGCCGGCCGGTCAACATCAGCCCCCAGGTCGCGGCGTTCACGAATAGCGGCGCGCCATGGCCGAGATGGCCGCGCCAGTCGCCGCGCGCGATCTTGTCGCGGATCAGATCGTCGCGCGTGGCGTCGTCCGGAATGCGCAGCAGCGCCTCGGCCAGGCACATCAGCGCCACGCCCTCGGGAGAGGACAGCGCGTATTCGTGCACCAGCGCCTCTACGCCCTTCGTCCGGGGCTTGGCGCGCAGCCGGGCGACGAGATCGCGGGCCACGCGATCCGCTGCGCGCGCCTCGGCGACGCCGGGCGCGGCGGTCTCGATCAGCGGCGGCAGACAAGCCGTCTCGGGGCGTCGGCAGGCGGCGCGGATCGCGGCGCGCAGATCCCCGGGGACGCTCATCGCAGTCCGTGATCGCCGGCATAGG
>JBIKXN010000541.1:0-2614 GCA_044355765.1 Alphaproteobacteria bacterium | reverse complement strand
CCGACCGAGATCGCCGAGATCGTCGGCGTCGTGCGCACGATCCGCGCCGCGGGGGTGACCATCCTGCTGATCGAGCATGTGATGCAAGCCGTGATGAGCCTCGCCGAACGTATCCACGTGCTGAACCAGGGGCGCATCGTCGCCCGCGGCACGCCCGCCGAGATCGCCGTCGATCCTGTGGTCGTCGAGGCCTATCTGGGGCATGGCGCGGCCCAGCGCATGGCGGGTGGCGGGCATGGCTGACGGCGCGCTTCTCGCCGTGCGCGGACTGCGCGCCGGCTACGGTCCGGTGGAGATCCTGCGCGGGATCGATCTCGACGTGCGCGGCGGCGAGATCGTCGCGCTCCTGGGCAGCAACGGCGCGGGCAAGTCGACGCTGAACAACAATCTTTCAGGGATCTTCCGGCCATTCGCCGGCTCGATCCGCTTCGAGGACCGCGAGATCGCCGGCGCCGCGGCGACGCGGATCGTCGAGGCCGGTCTGGTCCAGGTGCCCGAGGGGCGCCGGGTCTTTCCGGACCTGACGGTGCGCGAGAATCTCGAGCTCGGCAGCTATCGCCGCGGCCGCGCCAACCGCGCGCGCAACCTGGAGCGCGTGGTCGCGATCTTTCCGCGGCTGGCCGAACGCGCGTCGCAGGCCGCCGGCACCCTGTCCGGCGGCGAGCAGCAGATGCTGGCGATCGGACGCGGGCTCATGGGCGAGCCGCGGCTGCTCATCCTGGACGAGCCGTCGCTCGGGCTGTCGCCGCTGCTGGTCGAGGAGATGTTCGCGCTGATCGGGCGGCTCAACGCCGAGGGTTTGGCGATACTGCTGGTCGAGCAGAACGTGGTGCAGTCGCTCGCGGTCGCCCATCGTGCCTATGTGCTGGAGCACGGGCGGATCGCCCTTTCGGGTCCGGCGTCGCGGCTCGCCAGCGATCCGGCGCTCAAGCGCAGCTATCTCGGTCTCTGAAGCGCTTCAGCCCGCGAAGTGCTCGCGCGCGGCTTCGGCGACGAAATCCCAGGCGTAGGCGGCGAAGGACCGGCGGAACTCGAGCCGGAACGCGTCGGGACGATACCGCCAGAGGACGATCTCCGCCTTGGCCAGGAGAGTGCGCGTGCACATCCCCGGCGGGAAGGCGGCTGCGTCCAGATCCAGCGCGCATCCCGCGGCCAGGACCGCCTCGGCGCGCGGGCCGGCGATCGTCATCGCGGCATGCCGGTCGCCGACGCGGACCAGCGCGTGCGGCGCGTCTGCGAGCGCCGCGCGCAGCGCATCCTCGGTCCCGTCCTCCTCGGCCTTCGGCGCGAGCAGCAGCCATTCGTCCGGACCCAGCCACAGCGCGGCGCGATCGTCGGCGGCGACGGCGCGGCAAGGCTGTGTCGGCAAGGCGAGGCCGAAACCCGTCGCGGCCCGCATCGCGGCATCGGCCGCGCCGCGGAAGGAGAACCGCGCCTGCGGCGACAGGGCGGCGACGTCGAGCCGACCCGGTATGCGGATGGGCACGCGGACCGCGAGCGCGTCAGCCATCGAGGCTTCTCCCCTCGGGATCGTGGAAGACCGGACCGGTCACCGCGACCGGAACGGCGCCGCCGGGCATCGGCACGTGCAGGGTCTGGCCGTGGCGCGCACGCCCGTCGGCGACCAGCGCCAGCGCGATCGAGCGGCCGAGCGCGGGGCTCCAGTAGGACGAGGTGACATGGCCGAGCGCGGGCGTGCCGGGCGGCGGTTCGCGCATCGCCACGATCTGCGCGCCTTCGTCCAGCACATGGCCGGGATCGGCGGCGAGCAGCCCGACCAGTTGCTTTCGTCCAGCCGCGGCGATGTCCGGACGCGCCAGCGAGCGCTTGCCGACGAAGTCGCGCTTGGTCTTCCCGATCGCCCAGGACAGACCCAGATCGTCGGGCACGACGGTGCCGTCGGTTTCCTGGCCCACGATGATGTAGCCCTTTTCGGCCCGCAGCACGTGCATCGTCTCGGTGCCGTAGGCGACGGCGTCGTGGCGGCGCGCCTCTGCCCAGATCGCCTCCCAGACCGCACGGCCTTCGCTTGCCGGGACATTGACCTCGAAGCCGAGCTCGCCCGTGAAGCTGACGCGGAAAAGACGCGTCGCCGCGCCGGCGATCCGCCCCGTGCGCAGCGCCATGTGCGGAAAGGCCGCGCGCGACAGATCGATCCCCTCGACCAGCGGCGCGAGGATGTCGCGCGACCGCGGGCCCTGCACGGCGATCGTCGCCCATTGCTCGGTGGTCGAGGTCAGCCAGACATCGAGCTCGGGCCATTCGGTCTGCAGATAGTCCTCCATCATCGCCAGAACCCGCGCGGCGCCGCCGGTGGTGGTGGTGACGTGGAAGAGGTCGGGCGCGAGCCGGCCGATGACGCCGTCGTCGATCACGAAGCCCGCCTCGTTCAGCAGGATGCCGTAGCGGCACCGCCCGGGCTCGAGCTTCTTCCAGCTGTTGACGTAGAGCCGCTCGAGGAATTCCGCCGCGTCGCGGCCGACGACCTCGATCTTGCCCAGCGTCGAGGCGTCGAACACGCCGGCCCGCGCGCGCACGGCGGACCCCTCGCGGCGCACGGCGCGGTGCATGTCCTCGCCGGGCTGCGGGAAGTGATGCGCGCGCTTCCACTGCC
>JBIKXN010000542.1:0-2614 GCA_044355765.1 Alphaproteobacteria bacterium | reverse complement strand
GCCGGTGCGGCGCCTGGGCATGGAGATCCGTCAAACCCCTTCGCCTGGTGAGGACACCGCGAAGGCGCGCGAGATCGGCCGACGCGCACGGGGCCTGATCGGGATGCCGCTTGAGCGCGCGATGCGGAATGCCGCAGACTGCCGCCCCGTTCGGCCGGTTGGCGGGATGCGGATGTTCTTCTCGTATAAGGACCGATGAACCCATGACCCTGCTGTTCCTCGGCCTCGTGCTGTTCCTCGCGCCCCATGCCATCCGGATCGTGGCCGACGGTCTGCGCGCGTCGCTGATCGCCCGCTTCTCGCCCAATGGCTACAAGCTGGTCTATTCGGTGGTTTCGCTCCTCGGCCTCGTGCTGATCGTCTACGGCTATGCCGAGGCGCGCGGGGCGCCGGTGGCGATCTTCGCGCCGCCGACATGGACACGGCATCTCGCGGCGCTGCTTACCATCCCGGCCTTCGTGCTGCTGGCCGCCGTCTATGTGCCCGGCACGCGCATCAAGGCGCGCCTCGGTCACCCGATGGTGCTCGGCGTCAAGGTCTGGGCCTTCGCGCATCTTCTGTCCAACGGCACGCTGCACGACATGCTGCTGTTCGGCACCTTCCTTGCGTGGTCGGTGGCGCTGTTCGCCGTCAGCCGCGGTCGCGACCGGCGCGAAGGCGTCGTCCGCGCGCCCGGCTCGACGCGCGGCGACGCGATCGCCGTCGTCGCCGGTCTTGCGGCCTGGGCGGTGTTCGCCTTCTGGCTCCATGGCCTGCTGATCGGCGTGCGTCCCTTCGGCTGATCATCGGCCGCCGACCGATATCCGCAAGCCAGCGACGGCGCGCGCTTGACATCGTCGTCGCGCGCGCGCGAGCTTCGCGCCGCGGCAGGGGGCGGGCGTGATCCACGAGTTGACCATCCAGGAATTCCGCCCCGGCCGGGCCGCCGATGCGGCGCGCATCGCCGAGACGGCCGAGGCGGCGATCCGCGGCGACGCGCATGGCGTTCTCGCCGGATGCTGGATCTCGGAGATCGGCGCGCTCAACCGGATGCTCACGCTGCGCAGCTTCGAATCCCTGGATGCGCGCGCGGCGGCTCTGGCGGATCTTCGCGTGCTGCCGCGCTGGCAGGCCGAATGCCGCGCGCCCGTCCTCGACTTGCTGCTCGGCGAGGACTCCCAGCTCCTCGCCTGCGTCGCGGGCCCGCATGCGCCGCCGGCCGGCGGCGTCTACGAACTGCGCCACTACGCGCTGAAACCCGGCGGGCTCGACGCGTGGCTCGCGCTGTTCCTCGCCGCGCTGCCTGCGCGGACCCGCCATTCGCCGGTCGTCGGCGTGTTCCGGCCGCTCGCCGGTCCCGCCGACCAGGTCTGGCATCTCTGGTCCTATCCCGGGCTCGACGCGCGTATGCGCGCGCGCGACGCGGCAGCGGCCGATCCCGACTGGCGGGCTTTCCTCGCCCGCAGCCGCGAGCAGGGCCTGGTGCAGCGCATGGCGAATACGATCCTGCTGCCGGCACCCCATTCGCCGCTGCGCTGAACGACGAAGGACGACGCGCATGGATCTCGGCCTGCAGGGACGCACCGCGCTGGTCTGCGCGGCATCGAAGGGCCTGGGCCGCGCCTGCGCCGAGGCGCTCGCCGGCGCGGGCGTCGGCCTCACCATCGCCGCGCGCGGCGTCGAGACGCTCGAGGCCACGGCGCGCGCCATCCGCGCCGCCACGGGTGTCGATGTCCGCAGCGTCGCCTGCGACGTCACGACCGAGCAGGGTCGCGCCGCACTTCTCGACGCCTGTCCGGCGCCGGACATACTCGTCACCAACGCGGGCGGCCCGCCGCCTGGCGATTTCCGCGATTTCGGGCTCGAGGACTGGCGCCGCGCGCTCGAGGCGAACATGCTCGCGCCGATCGCCCTCATCCATGCCACGATCTACGGCATGATGGAGCGTGGCTTCGGCCGCATCGTCAACGTGACGAGCTTCTCCGTGAAGGCGCCGATCGACAATCTCGAACTCTCGAACGGCGCGCGCGCCGGGCTCACCGGCGCCGTCTCGGTGCTCGCGCGCCGCGCGGTCGCGCGCGGCGTCACGGTCAACAACCTGCTGCCCGGACCGTTCGACACCGACCGCGTCCGCGCGACCACGGCGCGGGCCGCCGAGATCTCGGGCCGCTCGGTCGAGGACGTCGCGCGCGAACGCCGGGCGCGCATCCCGGCGGGGCGGCTCGGGCGACCCGAGGAATTCGGCGCCGCCGCGGCCTTCCTGTGCTCCGCCCATGCCGGTTTCATCACCGGTCAGAACATCGTCATCGACGGCGGGAGCTATCCTGGCCTGCTCTGAACTCGCGCAGCGCCGGGGCCGCGTCCCTGACCCGTTTCGGCGCAGTTGCGGACGCGCGGACGAGCCTTCAAGATCGATCGATGCATTCGCCGCCGACGTCGTTGGGAAAAAGTTCGTTGTCCGTCTCCGAAGCCTTCTGTCTGCAAGGGGGCCTTGCCGGTCGCGCGCCACGCGCGCCCTCGCAAGGCGCCGTCGCCGCGGCGCTTTTCGAGCCGAGCCCGGGCGAATGACCTGTCTGCGGCGCATCGGCCAGGGGGCCTGGACGCGATGACCGCGGCGGCGACGAGCGCGCGCATG
>JBIKXN010000125.1:0-8876 GCA_044355765.1 Alphaproteobacteria bacterium | reverse complement strand
GGTCTCGCGGGCGGAATCGCCGAGCGTCGCGACATGGCGCGCGAAGGCGGCGGCCGCCTCGGCGCCGCCGTCCCTCAGCACGTCGTTGGCGCGGATCAGATGTCCGGCGCCCCGCGCGAGGTCGCGCGTGGCGACGTCCGTGCGCTCGGCCAGCTGGTCGACCGCGGCGCCGAACTGTGTCGCCTCGCGCCGTAGCGTCTCGCCGACGTCGCGGGCGCGCTGCGCCGCGCGCCCCGCCGCGTCGAGGGCGCGTTCCAGTTCGGCGTCGACCGCGCCGCGTATCTCGTCGACCCGGCGGCCCGAGCGATCGGTGGCGAGGGCGAGCTCGCGCCCGGCCGCGGCGAGCGCGTCGCGCGCGGCGCCGGCGAAGGCGACGCTGCGCTCGTTGACGGCGGCCATCTCCTCGACCTGCCGGCGCAGCGTCTCGGCAAGGTCGCGCCCGCGCTGCTCGGCCTTGTCGGACGCGCCGGCGAGCAGACTCGCCTGCGCCGCGAGCGCGGCCTCGGCCTCGCCGGAACGCGAAGCGAATTGCGCGAGGCTGCGCTCGAGCTGGTCGGCGTGACGGCGCAGCGTCGAAAGCACCTGGCCGAGCCGGGCCGAGGCGATATCCGACGAAGAGGTCAGCGCGCCGAGATCGCGTCCGAGCGCGAGACGGCTGTCGTCGAGCCGCCCGGCCGCCTTGTCCGCGGCCTCGGCGTAGAGCCGCGCCTGCTCGCGCAGCGAGCCGGCAAGCGTCGCCGCGCGCCCTTCCAGCGTCGCGGGATCCGCCTGCAGGGCCTGCAATTCGCGGCGCAGGTCGCGGACCGTGTCGCGCAGCTCGCGCCCGCGCAGGACATGGGCAAGCGCCAGCCACAGACCGGCCACCGGGAGCACCGCGCCGAGCGCGATCTGCGCCTGTTCGTGCAGGCGCAGCGCGTCGAACGCATCCCAGCCAAGCGTCGCGGCGACATAGCGATGCACCAGCGCCAGCCAGCCGATGCTGGCGAGCGATGCGGCGACGATCCATGTCCTTGCGCGCGGCGCATCGTCGGCAGCGGCCGGCACGGCATCGGACGGCGGACGGCGGCCCGCGCCAGCCGCCGGCTTCAGAACCACGAGCTTGTCGCTTTCCTGCCCAGCCATGCGAGCCTCCGGTCTATGCGCGGATCACGCCGCGCGGCGATGGCGACGGATCAGGCCGAGGATCTCGGCCGCGGCGTGCGGAATGTTGGTGCCCGGCCCGAAAACCGCGGCCACGCCCGCAGCCTCGAGCGCGGGATAGTCCTGCGGCGGGATCACGCCGCCGCACACGACGAGGATGTCGCCGGCGCCCTCGGCGGCGAGCGCGGCGACCAGCTGCGGGACGAGCGTCTTGTGGCCCGCGGCCTGCGACGAGACGCCGACGACATGGACGTCGTTCTCGACCGCCTGGCGCGCGGCCTCCTGCGGCGTCTGGAACAGCGGACCGACATCGACATCGAAGCCGATATCGGCGAATGCGGTGGCGATGATCTTGGCGCCGCGGTCGTGACCGTCCTGGCCCAACTTGACCACCAGCATGCGCGGACGCCGTCCCTCCTCGGTCGCGAAGCGCTCGACGTCCCGGCGGATCTTCTCGAAGCCTTCGTCGCCCGCATAGGCGGCGCCGTAGACGCCGGCCACGGAGCGGATCGTCGCGCGATGGCGCGTGAACACCTTCTCCAGCGCGTCGGAGATCTCGCCGACGGTGGCGCGGCGGCGGGTCGCCTCGATGGCAAGGTCGAGCAGGTTGCCGTCGCCGGCCGCGGCGGCCCGGGTGAGCGCGTCGAGCGCGGCGGCGCAGGCCGCCGGGTCGCGACTGGCGCGGATGCTGGCCAGCCGCGCGATCTGGGCCTCGCGCACGGCGGTGTTGTCGATGTCGCGGACCTCGACCGGCGTGGGCTCCTCGGGCCGGTACTTGTTGACGCCGACGATCGTGTCGTCGCCGCGGTCGACCCGCGCCTGGCGGCGCGCCGCCGCCTCCTCGATGCGCAGCTTCGGCATGCCGGACTCCACGGCCTTGGTCATGCCGCCCAGCGCCTCGACCTCGTCGATCAGCTTCGTCGCCTCGGCCGCGATCGAGGCGGTCAGCCGCTCGACGTAGTAGCTGCCGCCGAGAGGATCGACGACGCGCGGGATGCCGGTCTCCTCGGAGATGATGAGCTGCGTGTTGCGCGCGATGCGGGCCGAGAACGGCGTCGGCAGCGCCAGCGCCTCGTCGAAGGAATTCGTGTGCAGCGACTGGGTGCCGCCGAGCACCGCCGCCATCGCCTCGATCGTGGTCCGCACGACGTTGTTGTAGGGATCCTGCTCGGTCAGCGACACGCCGGAGGTCTGGCAATGCGTGCGCAGGCTCAGGCTCTCCGCCTTCTTCGGGCCGAAGGGTCGCATCAGCCGCGCCCAGAGCAGCCGCGCGGCGCGCAGCTTGGCGATCTCCATGAAGAAATTCATGCCGATGCCGAAGAAGAAACTGAGCCGCGGCGCGAAGGCGTCGATGTCGAGCCCGCGACCGCGTGCCGCGCGGACGTATTCGAGCCCGTCGGCGAGCGTGAAGGCCAGTTCCTGAACGCAGGTCGCGCCGGCCTCCTGCATGTGATAGCCGCTGATCGAGATCGAGTTGAATTTCGGCATGCGCCGCGCGGTGTGGTCGATGATGTCGGCGACGATCCGCATCGAGGGCGCCGGCGGATAGATGTAGGTGTTGCGGACCATGAACTCCTTGAGGATGTCGTTCTGGATGGTTCCCGACAGCTTGGCGCGGTCGACGCCCTGCTCCTCGCCAGCGACGATGAAGCCCGCGAGCACCGGCAGCACGGCGCCGTTCATGGTCATGGAAACGCTCATCCGGTCGAGCGGAATCCCGTCGAACAGGATCTTCATGTCCTCGACCGAATCGATCGCGACGCCTGCCTTGCCGACGTCGCCCACCACATGCGGATGGTCGCTGTCGTAGCCGCGATGGGTGGCGAGGTCGAAGGCGACCGACAGCCCCATCTGGCCGTTGCGCAGGCCCTGCTTGAAGAACCGGTTCGACTCCTCGGCGGTCGAGAACCCCGCGTATTGTCGCAGCGTCCACGGCCGGTTCGCGTACATCGTCGCGCGGGGACCGCGCAGGAAGGGCGCGACGCCCGGCATCCCGCCGAGATGGTCGAGCCCTTCGAGATCCGCCGCCGTGTAGAGCGGCTTCACCGCGATGCCTTCGGGGGTATGCCAGATCAGGCTGTCCGGCGAGGCGCCCTTGAGTTCGGCGCGCGCGAGCGCTTCCCAATCGGCGAGGGACGACTCGGGAAAGGACATGGGACCGCCTCCGTTCTGCGGACCCGAGTCATGCCACAAAATCGCCCGCGGCGGAGGATGGTTGTGGCGCGGCCGGCCCCGCCCCGCCGTCACCAGCGCAGCGACGGAATCGCGTAGGTGGGCAGGACGGCGTGGCCGGCGAGCAGTTCCGCGAGCCGACCCGGATCCGGCGCCTCGCCCATCGTCAGACCATGCGCCGCGCCGTGGATTCCGCCGGGGATCAGCGCGCTGTCCAGCCCGGCGCCGGCGGCGCCGGCGATGTCGGTCAGCAAGCCGTCGCCCACGCACAGGACGCGTTCGCGCGGCGGCCCGCCGAGCAGGTCCAGCGCGGCGGCATAGACCGCGCCGTGGGGCTTGCCGTGATAGACGACGCGACCGCCGAGCGCCGCGTAGCGTTCGGCGATCAGCCCCGCGCAAACCAGGCGCTGGGTTCCGCGCATGACCCAGAGATCGGGATTGGCGCAGAGCATCGGCAGGTCCCGGGCGCGAAACGCCGCCAGCAGGTCCTCGTGCTCCTCGAGCGCGGCAAGATCGGACCGCGGCCCCGTGCAGAGGACGAAATCGGCGTCGGCGACGGCGTCGCACCGCATCGCGGCGCCATCGTCGAAGATGGTGACGTCGCGCGCCGGTCCCAGATGGAAGCCCCGCTGGCCCAGGGCCGCGTGCGCGGCGTCGGCGCGCGCCTTGAGGGCGCGCCAGGCGGATTCGCCGGAACTCAGCACGGTGTCGTAGAGGGCGGGCCCGATCCCCATCGCCGCCAGCATCTCGTGCACCGGCGCCACCCGGCGCGGCACGTTCGAGAGCATCAGCACGCGCTTGCCGGCGCCGCGCATCGCCGCCAGCGTCTCGGGCACACCTGGATAGGGCCTGATCCCGTCATGCACGCAGCCCCAGAGATCCAGCACGAAGGCGTCGTAGCGCGCGGCGACGGCGGCAAGGCCGGGTAGGATGGACGGACGGGCGCCGGCGGCGGAGGCGGACATCATGGCGCGCGCTAGATGCCACGCGCGCGGGCGCGGCGCCAGGGCGCAGAACCGCCGCCTTGGCCCGCCCTCACGCCGCCGTCTTGGCGATACGCGGTTCGCCGAACAAATAGCCCTGGCCGAAATCGATCGGATAGTCGAGCAGTTCGCGCAGCGTGTCCTCGTTCTCGATGCGCTCGACGACCAGGTCGATGCCGTTGCGGTCCAGCGACGCCTTGAAGCGGCGCAGGTCGAGCGGCGACGCGGGATCGTGCACGGCCTGCAGAAGGCGCTGCGCGTCGACCTTGATGAAGCGGAACTGGCGCTCGGCCAGCGCGTCGGTGTCGAGGCTGAGATCGGTCACCTGGTCCATCGAGAAGCGGAAGCCGCGCCGCGCGAGACGCTCGAGTTCCAGCATCACGGCGGCGCCGTGGCGCGCGACATGCGCCTGGGCGAACTCGAAGATCAGATAGGGCGACAATTCCTTGTTCTCGGCCACGAAGGCCGCGAAGTCGCGGAAGAAGCGCTTGTCGGCGAGGCTGTGCTCCGAGATGTTCACGAAGATGCCGGTCTCGCGATTGGCGCGGTGGATGCGCCGGACCAGCTGCACGCTGCGGAACAGCAGCATGTTGTCGATGGCGCCGATCAGTCCCTCGCGTTCGGCACCCGCGAGATAGCGGTCGGGCCCGACGACACTGCCGTCGGTGTCGCGGATGCGCGAGAAGCACTCGTAGAACCGATGCTTGCGCTGCGGCAGGCTGACGATCGGCTGGACATAGACGTCGACCCGGCCCTCGCGCAGACCGCTGCGAACCATCGACAGCATTTCGCCTTCGTCGCGCGGTCCCGACGCGGCGCGGCGCAGGTCCTGGACCGCGGCGCCGCGGCCCTGGGCGGATCCCTGGGCGGGCGCGGCGGCGCGGCGCGTCCGCTCGTCGGCCGGCGCCTGCGCCTGGCCGCGTCCGGACAGGTCGCTGACCAGCGCCTGGAGGACGCGCAGTTCCGACGCCACCTTGTCCATCGTCGCATTGTCGCCACCGGCGACGGGAGGCTGCGCGGGCTGCTCGGCGGCCGCGGCGGCGAGACGCCGCTGGGCCTCCATCTGGTCGCGCAGATCGCCGATGCCGGCCGCCAGGTCGCGCATGCCGCGGTCGGTCGCGCGCTGCAGACCGATCAACAGCGCGAGACATTGGACGCCGAGGCCAAGCGAAAGCCCGAATGCGGTCAGATCGACCGCCCAGGCGAGATCGGCCGGAACCAGATCGCCGGCGAGCACGCGGCCGCCGACCAGGACGGCGGGGATCGCGAGGACGGCGGCGAGGCGCGCGGCGAGCGAGGCGCGGCGAGAGTGTTCTCTTGCGATGGGCACGCGGCGGCTCCGGCTGCAGTTGACGCGGGGTCCTTGCCCCGCGAATGTCCGGACCTTATTCGACCGCCGTTGAGACATGGTTAACGCGGCGGCGCAGCGGAGATTCAGGACGATGAGCGAGCGAGCCTGCGTGATCTACGGCGCCCGGGATCTGCGTCTCGAGCCCTGGCGTTCCCCGCCGCTCGGCGACTTGTCGGTCAAGGTCCGGGTGCGCGCTGGCGGCATCTGCGGCTCCGACCTCCACTACTATTTCGAGGGCCGCAACGGCGACTTCGTGATCCGCGAACCCCTGGTCCCAGGCCATGAATTCGCCGGCGAGGTCGAGGCGGTCGGGGCCAAGGTCTCGCGGGTCAGGGTCGGCGACCGCGTCGCCGTCAACCCGTCGAGCCCCTGCGGGCGGTGCCGGCATTGCCGCCAGGGACGCGAAAATCTTTGCCGACGCATGGTCTTCCTCGGCTCCGCGTCGAAGTTCCCGCATATCCAGGGCGGCTTTCGCGAGGTCTTCACGGTCGAGGAAGCCAACGCGATCCCGGTCCGGGGCGACCTTGCCTTCACCACCGCCGCCTTCGCCGAACCGCTGGCGGTCGCCATGCATGCCGTGGCGCGCGCCGGGACGCTGTTCGGCCGCAACGTGCTGGTCACCGGCGCCGGCCCGATCGGCCAGCTGGTGCTGCTCTGCGTGCGCCGCGCCGGCGCCGCGCGGGTGGTCATGACCGACGTGGTCGCGCAGCCGCTCGAGACCGCGCGCCGCATCGGCGCCGACGCGGCGATCGACGTCGCCGCGCGCCCGGGCGATCTCAAGGACCTCGCCGCCTCGCTCGACGGCTTCGACGTGGTGTTCGAATGCGCGGGCAACCAGCACGCCCTGCGCAGCGCCTTCGAGGCGGCCGGACCGGGCGCGGTGGTGGTCCAGGTCGGGATGCTGCCGGGCGGCGACATCCCGATGCTGGCGCATCTGGCGATGGCCCGCGAACTGGACTGGCGCAGCAGCTTCCGTTTCTGCGACGAGTTCGCGCGGGCGGTCGAGGCGCTCGAAAACGGCTATGTGGACGTCGCGCCCCTGCTGACGGCCGCGATCCCGGCCAGCGACGCCGCCGCCGCCTTCGAACTCGCGCGCGACCGCACCCGCAGCCTCAAGGTCCAGATCACGTTCTGATCCGCCCGCGCCCGACGGTTGCGAGTCCCGGAGGGGGCTGTTAGAACCCCGGCCGCCCGGCGCGGAGGTCCGTCCCGGGCGAGATTTTCCGGCGGCGCGCGACGCGGATTGACCATGAAGATCCTGGCCTGCAACTCCAACCGCCCCCTCGCGGAGGCGATCAGCGCGGTCCTCAACCTGCCGCTGACCAAGGCCGCGGTGCGCCGGTTCAGCGACATGGAGGTCTTCGTCGAGATCCTGGAGAACGTGCGCGGCGAGGACGTGTTCGTCATCCAGTCGACCTCCTATCCGGCGAACGACCATCTGATGGAGACGCTGGTCGCGCTCGACGCGCTGCGCCGCGGTTCGGCGCGCCGCATCACCGCGGTGATCCCCTATTACGGCTATGCCCGGCAGGATCGGAAGTCCGGGCCGCGGACGCCGATCTCGGCGAAGCTGGTCGCAAACCTGATCACCGTGGCAGGCGCCGACCGGGTCGTCACCCTCGACCTGCATGCCGGCCAGATCCAGGGCTTCTTCGACATCCCGACCGACAATCTTTTCGCGGCGCCGGTCTTCGTGAAGGACATCCAGCAGAACTTCACCGAGCGCGGCCACGATCTGGTCATCGTCTCGCCCGATGTCGGCGGCGTCGTGCGCGCCCGCGCCATCGCCAAGCGCCTCGAAGCCGACCTCGCGATCATCGACAAGCGCCGCGAGCGCGCCGGCGTGTCCGAGGTGATGAACATCATCGGCGACGTCGACGGCCGCACCTGCATCCTGGTCGACGACATCGTCGATTCCGCGGGCACGCTGTGCAACGCCGCCGAAGCCCTCAAGAAGGCCGGCGCCAAGTCGGTCTCCGCCTATGTCACCCACGGCGTGCTGTCCGGCGGCGCCGTCGCGCGCGTGACCTCGTCGCCGCTGCAGTCGCTGGTGACCACCGACTCGATCCTGGCGACCGAGGCCGTGCGCCTCGCCCAGAACATCCGCCAACTGACGATCGCCCCGCTGCTCGCGGAAGCGATCAAGCGCATCAGCGAGGAGCGCTCGGTCTCCTCCCTGTTCGACTGACCACCGAGACACCCGGAGCGCCGAAGGCACCCTTGGAGGCCGGCGTCGCTCCTGACCATTGATGGAGAAGGAAATGGTCGAAACCGTGAAGCTCGCGGCCCAGCCGCGTGATCGGGCCGGCAAGGGGGCCGCCCGGGCCGTCCGTCGCGCGGGCCGCGTGCCCGGCGTCGTCTACGGCGAGCGCCAGACCCCGGACCTCGTCTCTTTCGATCCGCGCGACATCGATCGCGAGATGCGCCGCACCGGGTTCTTCACCCGGCTGTTCGAGCTCGACATCGGCGGGAAGGCCGTGCGCGCCCTGGCGCGCGACGTGCAGTTCCATCCGGTGACGGACGCGCCCGAACATGTCGACTTCATGCGGGTGTCCGACACGACGCGCATCCGCGTCGCGGTGCCGGTGCGGTTCCTCAACGCCGACAAGGCGCCGGGCATCAAGCGCGGCGGCGTGCTCAACGTCGTCGCCCACGACGTCGAGGTGTTCTGCTCGATCACCACGATCCCGCGCGTGATCGAGGTCGACCTCGCCGGGCTCGATATCAACGACTCCGTCCATATCAGCTCGATCCAGCTGCCCGAGGGCGTCCGGCCGACGATCGGCCGCGACTTCACCGTGGCGGCGATCGGCGCGCCCACCGTGATGCGCAGCGAGGACGAAGCTGCCGACGCGGCAGCCAAGGCGGCGGCGGCGGCGGCCTCCGCCACGGCCGCTGCGGCGCCGGCCGGTGGCGATGCCGCCAAGGCGGCACCCGCTGGCAAGGCGGCGGCGGCGAAGCCTGCGGCCGCGGCGAAGAAGTAACGCGGCACGGGTACGGAGGCCGGGATGCGGCTCCTGGTGGGGCTCGGCAATCCCGGCCTCGAACACGCGCGCCAGCGCCACAACATCGGCTTCATGGCCGTCGAGGCGATCCATCGCCTCCACGGGCTTGGGCCGTGGCGCACGCGGTTCGACGGCCAGGTCGCGGCGGGCAGCGTCGCCGGCACGCCGGTGCTGCTGCTCAAGCCGTCGACCTACATGAACGAGTCCGGGCGCGCGGTGCAGCAG
>JBIKXN010000124.1:0-8884 GCA_044355765.1 Alphaproteobacteria bacterium | reverse complement strand
AGGGCGGTTCGATGCACATCGCCGATTTCGGCGTCGGCATGCTCGGCGCCAACGGCGTCGTCGGCGCGAACATCGTGATCGCCGTCGGCGCCGCGCACGCGATCCGGCTGCGGCGCGAAAACCGCGTCGTGTGCTGCCTGTTCGGCGACGGCGCGATCAATCGCGGTCCCTTCCTGGAGGGCCTCAACTGGGCCGGCGTGTGGAAACTGCCTGTCCTGTTCGTGTGCGAAGACAACGGCTTCGCCGCCTCGACCCGCACCCATGCGATGACCTCCGGCGAAGGTCCGGCGGCCCGCGCGCGCGCGCTCGGCATTCCGGCCGAGGAGATCGACGGCAACGACGCCGTCGCGGTCGACGAGACGGCGCGGCGGCTGATCGCCGAGATGCGCGCTGGCGGCGGTCCGCGTTTCCTGGTCGCGCGCACCTACCGGCTCACCGGCCATACCGGCGTAGACCCGGCCACCTACCGGCCGAAAGAGGAAGTCGAGGCGCGCTGGAAGGACGACCCGATCGCGCGGCTGGGCGAGGCGTTGCGCGCCGCCGGCCTCTCCCAGGCCGAGCTCGACGCCGAACGCCAGCTAGCCACCGAAGAGATGGACCGCGTCTACGCCATCGCGCGCGACACACCCTGGCCGGCGGCGACGCGCGCCTGGGAAGACGTCCAGGACGCCGGCGATCCGCGCGTCGCTGCATATTGAGGGAGGCGGAGATGGCGAAGATCACCTACGCCGATGCCGCGAAGCGTGCGATCGCCGAGGCGATGCGCGCCGACCCGACCGTCTGGGCTGTCGGAGAGGATCTCGGCCGCGGCGGCGTGTTCGGGCAGTACAAGGGGCTGCCCGAGGAATTCGGGCCGGAACGGATCGCCGACGCGCCGATTTCCGAGGCCTGCATCATGGGCGCCGCGGTCGGCGCCGCGATGATGGGCACGCGGCCGATCGTCGAGATGCGGTTTTCGGATTTCGCGCTCTGCGCGGTCGACGAACTCGTCAACCAGGCGGCCAAGGCCCGGTTCATGTTCGGCGGCCAGGCCAAGGTGCCGCTGGTGGTGCGCGAGCCAATCGGCATGTGGCGGTCCTCGGCCGCGCAGCATTCGCAGTCGCTGGAGAGCTGGTACACCCACATCCCCGGCCTCGTCGTCGTCTGCCCGGCGACGCCGTCGGACAATTACGGGCTGATGCGCACGGCCATCCGCAACGACGACCCGGTCGTCTACATGGAGCACAAGAATCTCTGGGCCATCGAGGGCGAGATCGCCGACGATCCGCAGCCGATACCCTTCGGCCAGGCGCGCATCGCGCGCCCCGGACGCGACGCCACGATCGTGACCTGGTCGGCGACGCTGCACGCCGCGCTGAGCGCGGCCGAGACGCTGGCGACCGAGGGGCGCGACATCGAGGTCGTCGACCTGCGCTGCCTCTGGCCCTGGGACCGCGCGACGGTGCTCGACAGCGTCCGGCGAACCGGACGGCTGCTGATCGCGCACGAGGCGGTGCGCGTCGGCGGCTTCGGCGCCGAAATCGCCGCCGTCGTCGCCGAGGAGGCGCATGACGCACTCAAGGCTCCGATCCGGCGGCTCGGCAGCCCGCGCGCGCCGATCTCCTATGCGCCGCCGCTCGAGGACATGCTGCGCGTCGGCGCGCCGGCGATCGCCGCCTGCGCGCGCGAATTCTTCACCAGGGGATAGACATGGCCACCAACGAAATGACCGGCGGCGAAGCCCTCGCCCGCACCCTGCTCGCGCATGGCGCGGGTCCGATGTTCGGCATGGGCGGGTTCCAGTTGCTGCCGTTCTACGACGCCTGCCGGCGGCTGGGGCTGCGCCACGCGCTGATCAACGACGAGCGCTGCGGCGTCTTCGCCGCCGACGCCTATGCCAAGGTCACGGGCAGGGTAGGCCTCGCCGACGGCACGCTCGGGCCCGGCGCCACCAATCTGGTGACCGGCCTGGTCGAGGCGCTCAACGCGGGCTCGCCGCTGGTCGCCTTCGTGGGCGACACGAACCGCGCGCATTCCTGGAAGAACATGACCCAGGAAGCGCGCCAGCTCGACATCCTGCGTCCGGCGGTCAAGGACCTGCTGCGCGTCGAGACCATCCAGCGCGCGCCCGAACTGGTGCGCCGCGCCTTCGAAGTCGCCACGACCGGCCGACCCGGGCCCGTCGTGGTCTCCGTGCCGGAGGACATCGCCCATGGCACGCATGGCTTCGAGGAGTCCGACTTCGTCGCCGATCCGCGCTACCAGGCCGCCCCCGCGCTGCGCTGCCGTCCGGCACGCGACGATCTCGCCAAGGCGGTCGCCCTGCTCGCGCGCGCCCGCCGCCCGCTGATCCTCGCCGGCGGCGGCGTCCATATCTCCGGCGCATGCGACGCGCTCGCCGCCTTCGCCGCGGCGCACGCGATTCCGGTCGCGCATACCATGACCGGCAAGGGCGCGATCGCCTGCACCGATCCTCTCTCGGCAGGTTTGTTCGGACGCTACGATCGCATCGCCAACGCGCTGATCGCCGAATCCGACCTGCTGCTTGTGATCGGCTGCAAGCTCGGCGAGATCGCGACCAAGCGCTACACGGTGCCGGCCGCCGGCAAGACCGTGATCCACATGGACATCGTCGCCGAGGAATTCGGCCGCACCTACCGCCCGAGCGTTCTCCTCTGGGCCGACGCCAAGGCAGGCATCGAGGATCTGCACGAGGCGCTGCGCGGCGAGGGCGCGGCCGCCCGTGCCGACTACGTCGCCGAAGTGGCGCGGCGCATGGCCGAGTGGCGCAAGGCCGTGGTCGAACGCACCGGTTCGAGCGAGCGGCCGATCAACGTCGCCCGCATTCTCGGCGAGTTGAACGCCAATCTGCCGGCCGATGGCATCCTGATCGCCGATGGCGGCTTCGCCGCGCATTGGGGCGGGCTGCTCTACGATACCAAGCGGCCGGGACGCGGCTTCGTCCCCGATCGCGGCTTCGCCTCGATCGGCTACGGCGTGCCGGGCGCGATCGGCGCCGCGCTTGGAGCGCCCGACCGTCCCGTCGTCGCGATGACCGGCGACGGCGGGTTCAACATGTCGCTCGGCGATCTCGAGACCGCGCGCCGCATGGGCCTCGCCTTCACCGCGATCGTCTTCAACAACGCCGCCTCCGGCTACGTGAAGGCCCTGCAGCACGCCATGTACGGGGCCGGCGCCTACCAGTCGTCCGACCTCGCCGAGACCGACTACGCGGCGACCGCGCGCGCGCTGGGATGCCGCGGCGTGCGGGTCGAGGATCCCGCGCTGCTCGGCCAGGCGATCCGCGACGGCATGGCCGCGCGCGACGTACCGACCGTGCTCGACGTCGTCGTCACCCGCGATCCCGCGCGCATGCTGCCGGCCGCCGACAACCGCACGGTGCAGATCAAGAAGGGCGACCGCATCGCATGAACGCGGCGCGCGGACCTGCGCGCGGTACGGACGACGCCGCCGTCCGACTATCCCTGCGGCTGCGGCCGACGCTGCTCGGCGTCGTGCTGGGGCTGCTGCTCGCGACCGTCGCATGCATCGGCGGCATCGCCTTCGTCAAGACGACCGAGACCGTCGAAAGCCTCGCCGCCCAGCAATTCGACGCCGTCAACCATGCGGTGGTCGAACGGGTGCGCGCCCTGGTCTCGGCGCCGCCGCTGATCCTGCGCGAATACGAGGCGCAGTTGCGGCTGGGCACGCTCAGCCTCGACGACCTCGACGCGGCAGGGCTGCGCATGGCCGAACGCATCCGCCAGAACCCCGAGCTGGCGTGGATCGGCTATGCCGACATGCGCGCGGGGCGCTTCATCGGCGCGACGCGCCGGGGCGACACCGTGAGCATCTTCACCGCATTGCCCTGGGTGAATGGCGGCGTCCCGACCCTCGACGAGGTGTCGCCGTCGGGCGTGCGGCGCGCCGCGGCCAGCCCCGAGACCGAACCCTATCTCGTCGCCGAGAAGGCCTGGATCCGTCGCGGTCTCGCCCAGCCAGACCTTGCCTGGCTCGAGCCCTATGTCTTCACCGACGGCCAGCGCGGCATCAGCGCGGTGCTGCCGCTGCGGTCCGAGGCGGGCGCGAGCGCGGACGGGCTTCTCCATGTCGACGTGTTCATCACGACGCTCCAGCACTTCCTCGGTCGCTTCGCCATCGGCCGCACCGGCCGCGTCCACCTCCTCGATGCCGGCGGCGCGACGATCGCCTCGCCGCCGGACTGGAGCGCCGGCGATCCTCTTCTGGCGGCGGCGGTGCAGAGCCTCGGCGGCGGCGACGCGCTGCGACGGCTGGCGCCAGGCACCGAACGCAGCTTCCTGTTCGAGACCGGCGCGCGCGGCTGGCGTGCCGCCTTCGATCATGTCGCCATCCCCGGCGGACCGGACTGGATCGTCGCCGTCGTCGCGCCGGAATCCGAGTTCACGGGGCTGGCGCGTCGCAACGCCATGTGGACCGCGGCGATAGCGGCGGCGACGCTGCTGGCCGCGATCGGCGCGGCGATCGTGGTCTCGCGCCGCATCGCCGAGCCGCTGCGCGTCATCAGCCTCGACCTGGAGCGGCTCGCGGTGTTCGATTTCGATGCATCGCCAGCGCCGCCGTCCTTCGTGCGCGAGGTCGAGATCGTCCGCCGGACGGCGGCGCGGATGAAGGCAAGCCTGCGCTCGTTCGGCCACTATGTTCCCACCGAACTGGTCCGCGACATGGTGGCATCCGGGACGGAGGCCCGGCTCGGCGGCGAGAGGCGGCGACTGACGATCCATTTCTCGGACATCGCCGGGTTCACCTCCGTATCCGAGAAGCTGACGCCCGAACGGCTGGTCGAGGAGCTGGGCGACTATTTCGTTCTGATGCGCGAGGTGCTGCGCGAACGGCGCGGGACGCTCGACAAATACATGGGCGACGGCATCCTCGCCTTCTTCAACGCGCCCCATCCCGTGCCGGCGCACGAGGCCGCCGCCTGCGACGCCGCGCTCGACGCGCAAGACCGGCTCGCCGCCGACCGGCTGGCGCGGCGCGCGGCCGGCCGCCCGGAATTCAGCGCCCGCATCGGCCTCGCGACCGGAGACGTGGTCGTGGGGAATTTCGGCACGCCGGACCGTTTCGCCTACACGGTCCTCGGCGACGCGGTGAACCTCGCCAGCCGTCTCGAAGGCCTGTGCAAGTTCTACGGCGTCGCGATCGTGGCCTGCGGCGGCGTGCGCGCCGCGACCGCAGACCGCTTCGAATGGCGCGCCCTCGACCGGGTCGCCGTGGTCGGTCGCGACGCCGGCACCGACATCCACCAGCTGCTGTGCCGCAAGGGCGGGCTTTCGCCCTCGGCCGCGGCCAGCCGCGATGGCTACGAGGCCGCATTGTCGGACTACATGGCCGGCCGCTTCGCCGCCGCGGCGCAGCGCTTCCGCGAGTTGGCCGCCGCCGACCCGGCGGACATCGCCGCCGCGACCATGGCCCGGCGGGCCCGCAAGCTGGGCCGCACCCCGCTCTCCGGCTCCTGGACCGGCATCTACGTGATGACCGGCAAGTAGGGACCGCCCCGGATCGGACCTGGTTCCGCCCCGGGGCAAAAACCGGCCGGAGCGGCATTGAAGCGGCCCCTCCGGAACACTACTTTGAGATGCAATCGGGCCGGGGTGTCGGCCGATGAAACCGATTGGCCGGGAACCGGCCACGACCAGGGAGGTCACATATGAAGCTTCGTCGCCGTCAGGTCCTGTCCGGAGCCGCCGCAGCCGGTGCCGCCGCATTCGGCGCGCCCGCGATCGCCCAGCAGCAGACGCTGACCGTCTTCTTCACCCGCGGCTTCTATGCCGCCGAGGACGCGGCCCTCGACGTCGCCGTCCAGCGCTTCGAGCGGGCGACCGGCGTCAAGGTCGACCTGTCGCGCTACGCCGTGCAGGACATCATTCCCAAGACCGTCGCCGCGCTCGAGGCGGGCCAGCCGCCCGATGTCGCCTTCGGTCACAGCTTCGACTTCCAGGCGACCGGCCGCTGGGCCTTCGACGGACGCCTCGCCGACATCTCGGATGTCATCGCGCCGATCGCCGGGCGCTTCCTCGACAACACGATCTCGACCTGCAACCTGTGGAACGAGAAGGACAAGCGGCGGGCCTATTACGCCTTCCCGATGCAGCAGCAGACGATCCACATCCATTACTGGGCCGACATGATGGCCGAGGCCGGGATCAGCGAGAACGACATCCCGAAGACCTGGACCGCGTTCTGGGATTTCTGGGGTACCCGCGTCCAGGCCGCGCATCGCCAGCGCACGGGCAAGCGGACCTTCGGCATCGGCCAGCCGATGGGAGTCGATTCGACCGACGCCTTCTTCTCGTATCTGACCTTCATGGACGCCTACAACGTGTCCATGGTCGACAACGAGGGTCGCCTGACCGTCGACGATCCGAAGGTGCGCGACGGCCTCATCAAGTCGATGGCCGACTACACCGCCCCCTACACCAAGGGCCACACGCCGCCGTCGGCCAATACCTGGAAGGACCCGGACAACAACGTCGCCTTCCACAACAAGACCACCGTCATGACCCACAACGCGACGATCTCGATCGCCGCCAAGTGGCTCGACGATTCGAACAGCGCCAATCTCACCGCCGAGCAGCGCGCCGAGGCGAAGCGCAACTACGAGCAGCACATCAAGACCATCACCTTCCCGTCCAAGCCCGACGGCTCGGCCTTCACCTATCGGGCGGCGGTCAAGAACGGGGTCATCTTCAACGACACCAAGCAGCTCGCCCGCGCCAAGGAATTCGTGCGCTTCATGCTGGAGGAAGAGAACCTGTCGCCCTTCGTCGAAGGCGCGCTCGGCCGCTGGTTCCCGGTGACCAAGGCGGGCGCCGCCAGCCCGTTCTGGGCCGCGGACGTCCACCGGCGCGCGGTGCGCGACCAGTTCGCCGCCGGCACGGTGCCGTTCGAATTCACCAAGAACTGGCGCTTCACCATCATCAACGCCGAGAACGTCTATGCCCGCGCGATGAACCGGATCGTCGCCGAGCGCTGGGCCACCGACCGCGCGGTCGACGAGATGATCGCGCGCGTCAAGCAGCTCGGCGCCTGACGGCGCGCCGGGTCCGGCAGTCCCGAACCGAGGCGGACCGGGCGCGCACGCGCCCGGTCCTGCCGACGGGAGTTTCCATGCGCAGCGTGACCTCGCCTTCCCAGGCCATGGCCGTCGCGACGCCGTCGGTGTCGTTCTGGTCGTCGGCGCAGGTCTGGGGCGTCCTGTTCCTGCTGCCCTATCTGCTGATCTTCGCCCTGTTCGTGGTGTTTCCGGTCAGCTACGGCTTCTGGCTGGCGCGCGACCCCGGGATCTATGTCCGGCTCTACGAGGACCCGATATTCCTGCGCACGCTGGGCAACACGCTGGTGTTCATCGTCGTCGCGGTGAACGTCAAGCTGCTTCTGGCGCTCGCCCTGTCCGGGTTCTTCGCGGTCGAGCGCTGGTGGATCAAGGCGCTCGCGGTGCTCTTCATCCTGCCCTGGGCGGTGCCGTCGATCCCGACGATCCTGTCGATGCGCTTCATGTTCAATCCCGAATGGGGGGTCGTGAACGCGACCATCTTCAAGCTCACCTTCCAGGACGGACCGAACTGGCTCAACGAGCCGGCGATCGCGCTCGCCATGTCCATGGTCGCCCATATCTGGAAGAGCCTGCCGTTCTGGACCCTGATCCTGCTCGCGGGCCGGCTGGCGATCGCGAAGGACCTCTACGAAGCCGCCTCGGTCGACGGCGCGTCGCGCTGGCAGCGCTTCGCCAACGTCACCTGGCCGTCGCTGCGCACGCTCTACCTGACCTGCGTGATCCTTTCGATGATCTGGACGCTCGGCGACTTCAACAGCGTCTATCTGCTCACCGGCGGCCAGCCCGCCGACCTGACCCATGTGCTGGCGACGATCGGCATCCGGTATCTGCGCTTCAACCAGCTCGACCTCGCGATGGGCACGATCGTCATGGCCATGCCGTTCGTCCTGCCGCTGATCTGGTTCATGATGCGCCGCCTGTCGCGGGGGAACGCCGATGCGTAAGCTCCTGCGCGACGGCGGTCTGCTTCTCGTCGGGATCCCCGTCCTGCTATGGACGCTGATCCCGCTCTACCACATGCTGCTCTTCGCGCTCTCGAGCAAGCAGGACGCCTTCTCCGGCAATCTCTGGCCCGTCGCGCCGACATTGCGCAATTTCGAGATCGTCACCGGCCAGAAGCATTATTTCCTCTACAATTTCTGGGCCCAGATGTGGTCCTCGGTGGTGATCGCCGTGGCCGTCGCGGCGTTCACCTTGATGATCGCCAGCATCGCCGCCTTCGCCATCAGCCGTCTGCGCGTGCGCGGCGGACGCTGGGCGATGAACGCCGCGCTCTTCACCTATTTCATCCCGGCCGCCTTCCTGGCGGTGCCGATGTACAAGATCATGGCCATCTTCGGCCTGCTCAACAGCCAATGGTCGCTGATCATCGCGATGGTCGCCGTGGCCGCGCCCTACGCGATCTGGGTCCTGAAGCAGGCCGCCGACGGGCTGCCGCGCGAACTCGACGAGGCCGCGCTGATCGACGGCGCGACGCCGCCGCAGCTGTTCCGCCTCGTCTTCCTGCCGCTGATCGTGCCGTCGCTGATCGCGGTCGGCACCTACGCGCTGCTCCTGACCTGGAACGAATATCTCTTCGCGTTCCTGCTGCTCTCCGACGAGAAGGAGATCACCGTCGCAGTGGCGCTCGGCCAGTTCCTGTCGGCCGACGACTCGCCCTGGGAACTCCTGATGGCGACGGGTCTGATCTATGCCCTGCCGCCGGCGGCGATCTATTACGCGGCCAAGCGCTACATGGTCGGCGGCCTGACGGCCGGCGCGGTCAAGTCCTGAAGCGCGCTTGGAGCAGCTCCCGGCCGCTCACGCGGC
>JBIKXN010000540.1:0-2632 GCA_044355765.1 Alphaproteobacteria bacterium | reverse complement strand
GCCGCGACGAGGCTATTGGTCTCGGTAGACATCTCGCACCGAGACTAGGGCCCGCGCGCCGCCCGCGTCGACGCGAAACCGCGCAACCCGGCCATGCGCGCCGCCGCCCGACAGGTGCTGCGCGTGGCGCCGCGTCGCCGCGCGCGCTAGGCTCGGCGCGCGGCATGCGGAGCGGACGAGCGGGACGGCGGCGATGCGGATGGCGGCGGGCAGGCGGCGGGATCGGGGAGCGGTGCGGCGCATGCGCCGGTGGCGATGCGCACGCTGAGCGCCGTGCAGACCGCGATCGAGGTCGCCGCCATGGCGTCCTTCGCGATCTCCGGCATCGTCGCGGCGGCGCGCAAGCGGCTCGATCCGGTCGGCGTGGTCGTGGTCGCCTGGCTCGCGGCTTTCGGCGGCGGTACCTTGCGCGACCTGCTGCTCGACCGGCGCCCCTTCTTCTGGGCCGAACAATCCTGGCAGGTCTGGGGTCTGATGTGCCTGTGCGTCGTGGCGCTGGTCGTCATGCGCGCGCGCCATCTGCGGCCGACCGAGCGGGCCATCCAATGGCCCGACGCGCTCGGCCTCGGCCTCTTCGCCGCCAACGGGACGCAGCTGGCGCTCGTCGCCGGCATGGCGCCGCTCAACGCCGTGGCGATGGGCGTGATCACCGCGTGTTTCGGCGGCGTGCTGCGCGACATCGTCTGCAACGAGATCCCGGCGACGCTGCGCGACCACCGGCCCTATGCGCTCTGCGCCTTCGCGGGCGGCTGGGTCGTGGTCGGTGCCGGCCATGCGGGGTTCGGCGCCGAGGCGGCGCTGATCGCCGGCGCCGCCATCGCCACCGCGCTGCGCGCCCTGGGCCTGGTCTTCGACTGGCGCCTGCCGGGCTGGCGCGGCGAGGGCTGATCGCGCGCGCCGCGCCTCTTGCGGCGACCGCCTTGCGCCGCCAACTCCAACCGGTCCTGCGGAGGAGCCATGATCGATCCGAACCGAGATCCCGCGCGCCCGCCGCTCACGGCGCTGGTCACCGGCGCCAACACCGGCATCGGCCGGCTCGTCGCGCTGCGGCTGGCCGCGGCGGGATGGCGTCTTCTGCTGGCCGGGCGCTCGGCGCAGCGCACGCGCGCCACGCTCCTCGACATCGCGCGCCTGCCGGGCGCGCCGCCGGCGCAATTCCTCGAACTCGATCTTGGGGATCTCGCATCGGTCGCCGGCTGCGCCGCCGCGGCGCTGGCGGCGGCCCCGCGGCTCGATCTGCTGGTCGCCAATGCCGGCGTCGCCGGTGCGCGCGGCCTCTCCGCCTCGGGCTTCGAGCTCGCCTTCGGCGTCAACCATGTCGGCCATTTCGCGCTCTGCCTCGCGCTATGGCCGGCGCTGGCGGCGGCGCCCGGCGCGCGTCTGGTGGTCGTCGCCAGCCGCGCGCATCGCCATCTCGCGCGCTGGACCCTCGACGACGTGCGCCGGCCGACCGCCAGCTGGACCGGCATTCCCGAATATGCGCGCTCGAAGCTGGCGAATATCCTGTTCGCGGCGGAATTCGCGCGCCGTGCCCGCCCGCATGGCGTGCTCGCCTATTCGCTGCATCCCGGCGTGCTCGATACCGAGATATGGCGCAGGATGCCGGGCTGGATGCGCGCGCTGAACCGGCTGCGCCTGCGCCCCGCCGAGGACGGCGCCACCACGACGCTGCATTGCGCGCTGCGGGCCGCGCCCGACTTGAGCGGCCTCTATTTCGCCGATTCCCGCGTCGAGGAACCCACGGCGACGGCGCGCGATCCCGTGCTGGCGTCCGATCTCTGGATCCGCAGCCTCGCCTGGACCGGCGTCGCCGACATCCCGCCGCCGCTCAGCGCAGGAAGCGCCGCTCGGTCTCCTTGACCGCGTCCATGCGCTGCAGCCGGAAGACCTCCTCGACCGTGACGATGTCGCGGTCGACGCCGGCGATCCCGCCTTCGGCCGCGATGCGCGCGAAGACCGACTTCATCGCCGTCACCGCGGCGCGGATCGCGTGGTTGCCGTAGATCACCATGCGCACCGTACCCAGCGCGCGGATGCGCGCCTCGTCCAGCTGCGGATAGGCGGTCGGCACCAGGACCAGACCGCAGGGCCCGTCCCAGGCGCGCGCGAAGGCTTCGACCTCGTCGGGCGTGCGCGACTTGGAATGCACCAGCACCAGATCGGCGCCGGCGGCCGCATAGGCGCGCGCGCGGCGCTGCGCCTCGTCCTGGCCCAGCCCCGCGATCAGCGCCTCGGTGCGCGCGACCACGAGGAAACCGGGATCGCGCCGCGTCGCGACCGCGGCGGCGATCTTGCCTTCGAACTCCGCGCTGCGGACCAGCTCCTGGCGGCCGTCGGCGACCAGCGAGGTGACCTTGGGAAAGCTCTTGTCCTCGATCACCACCGCCGAGGCGCCGGCCTCCTCGTAGAGCCGCACGGCATGCACGACGTTGACCGCGTTGCCGAAGCCGGTGTCGATGTCGGCGACGATGGGCAGCGCCATGCGCTGCGCCATCGCGCGCAGCATCTCCAGATGCTGCGTCATCGTCACCAGGCTGACATCGGGCAGCCCCAGCAGGGCCGACAGCTCGAAGCCCGAGGCCCAGACGCCGTCGAAGCCCGCCTCCCCGGCCAGCGTCGCCGACAGCGGACT
>JBIKXN010000539.1:0-2636 GCA_044355765.1 Alphaproteobacteria bacterium | reverse complement strand
TCGATGCACTGCACCGCGAGCGCGACCGAGGCGGGCTTGCCGTGGAAGTCGACCATGATCTCGATGTCGTCGCCGGCCGCCTCGCGCAGCGTGCGCATCCAGCCATCGATCCCGGCGATGGCCCTCGAATCCGCGGTGTAGTGCATGAACAGCGGGAACAGCACCTTGAAGGCGCGGTAGCCCTTTCCGAGCACCTCCTGCACGTAGTCGCGCAGCTGGTTGCGTTCCTTCTGGTCGTAGACCGCGCGCATGTTGCCGAGGCCGAGATGGGTGTAGACCGGAACGCGGTCGCGGGTCTTGCCGCCGAGCAGGCGCCAGACCGGCAGCCCGACCGACTTGCCGAAGATGTCCCAGAGCGCCTGCTCGATGCCCGCGATGGCGGAGCGGCCGATGACCCCGAGCTTCCAGAAGCCGTGCTTGGTCATCGTGCGTACCGCGTTCTCGATGTCGCGCGGATCGAGGCCGACGACGAGCGGCGCCAGGTCCTCGACGCAGCCGACGACGGCGCGCGTCTTCCATTCCAGAGTCGCCTCGCCCCAGCCATGGAGCCCGTCCTGGTCGGTTTCGACCTTGACGAAGACCCAGTTGCGCATCTCGGCGTTCACGACGAGCGTGCGGATCGCAGTGATCTTCATGTCGTTTTCCCCTGAGCGGATGTCGTGGCGACCGGGTCAGAAACCCGGTTCGTTGCGGCCCGCCATCGCGCGGTCGATGAGCACATGATCGCGGCCGAGCTGAGCGACATTCGTGCAGCCGAGATAGCCGAGCGTGCGATCGATCTCGTCCTTCGTGAGCCCGATCAGGTGGCCGACGCCCGCCTCGCCGCCGGCGGCGACCGCGAAGGCCGCCGGACGCCCCATCAGCACGCCCTCGGCGCCGAGCGCGAGCGCCTTGACCACGTCGGTGCCGCGGCGGAACCCGCTGTCGATCAGCACATGCATGCGCTTGCCGACCGCGTCGACGACTTCGGGCAGCATCTCGAGCGGCGCGGCGGCATGTTCCAGATTGCGGCCGCCATGGTTCGACATGACGATCCCGTCGGCGCCGCATTCGAGCACCTGCATCGCCTCGTCGGGCCGCATCACGCCCTTGACCAGCAGCTTGCCTTTCCACAGACGACGCAGTTCGCGCAGATGGCCGTAGTCGAAGCCATAGCGCCTGTTCGCGCCGAAGAACCTGGTCGCGGAAACGTTGTCGACGATCTCGGGCGCATGCGGCGCCAGCACCGGCATGCTGGGCAGGCCGGCGCGGATCAGGACGTCCCAGATCCAGCGCGGTCGCGCCAGGACGCGCGCCACGTTGCGCGGCGTCTTCTCGAGCGACAGCGAGAAGCCGTTGCGGCGGTCGCGCTCGCGCTTGGGCGCGACATGGGTATCGGTCGTGATCATCAGCGCGTCGTAGCCTGCGGCCTGGGCGCGCTCGACCACGGCGCGGTTGATCGCGTCGTCCTTGAAGACGTAGAGCTGGAACCATAGCCGCGCATCGGGAGCCTCGGCGCGCAGGTCCTCGATCGAGATCCCCGCCGCCGTGCTCAGGCAGTAGGGAATGTTCGCGGCTGCGCAGGCGCGGGCCATGGAGACCTCTGCGCGCGGCGCGAAGCTCGACAATCCGCCCATCGGCGCGATTGCGATCGGGGCGCCGGCCGGCTTGCCGAGCAGCGTCGTCGCGGTGCTGCGAACGCTCACGTCGGCCATCGTGCGCGGCCGGAAGCGCACCCGGTCGAAGACCGAGCGGTTGTTGCGTACCGCGGCCTCGTCCTCGGCGCCGCCATCGATGAAGTCGAAGACCGGCTTGGGCAGATAGGCGGCCGCGGCCTGTCTCAGGTCCTCGACATTGTGGATCCGCTTGTAGTTCGGCATCGGCGCGCCTTTCCATTCCTCGCGAACGCCCGGAGCCTAGCCGGTCGCGTGGCACGGCGTCACCGGTTTCGCCACGGGGGGGCTCGCCGCGGGGCAGGTCGGGGCGCGGATCGTCCGTCGGGACGTCTCAGAGCAGCTTGACCAGCGCCGCGGTGACGGCGACCGCGGCGGTCATCATCGTGCCGAGCTTGAGCGTCATGCGCAGTTCGAGCTGTGCGATGTCCGCCTTGACCTCCTGGCGCAGCGCCGCGTGATCGGCACGCAACGCGGCCTGGTCGGCGCGCAATTCCTCGCGCAATCTCGCCTGGTCGGCGCGGATCTCTTCGCGGAAACTGGCCTGGTCGGCGCGCAATTCCTCGCGCAGGGCAGCATGCGCCTCGCGCATCTCCTGACGCATTTCCTGACGCAGCAGGGCGAGGTCCTGCTTGGTCGCAAGCTGGGCGACGAGTTCGCCGACCGCCTGGGCGGTCGCCGCCGTGATGCCGGCCGCCTGGGCGTCGCTCATCCCCGCTTCGCAGAGGCGCTGGGAGAATCGCAAAGTGTCGAACGCCACGCTCATGCTCCGAAAATCGGCGAACACGGCCCGCATGTCACCGGGGCAAGAGGACTAATTCTAGCATGCTGCTCCGCAGACGGCATCCTGGCGGTGGCCGCTGCGATCCTGGCCGCCGCTCCCCCCTTTGCGTCGCAGTGTCGCCGGGAGAACCGCAACGCGTCGGATTCCATCGTCACGCGCGGAGCGTCGTCAGGGCCAGCCGGAACGACGACATGCCGACG
>JBIKXN010000123.1:0-8933 GCA_044355765.1 Alphaproteobacteria bacterium | reverse complement strand
ACCCTCGCGACCCCGCCTCGCTGCTCGGCCGCGAGGCGACCGCTTTCAGGGCCTCCTGGCTGGGCGTCGAGAGCTTCGCTCCGGCGATCCATGTCGAGGTCGCCGACATCGGTCCGGACCTGCTCGAGGCCGTCGCCCGCCGCCTCGCCGCGCATCTGCTCGACTCCTGGCCGGACGCGACGCCTGGCCTCGCGGCCGAGATGGCCGGCGAGGAGATCGGGTTCGCGCTGGCGTTGGCCGAGCATCCGCCCGGCACGATCCTGGAACTGCGGCGCGAATTCGGCGAGCAGGGCCTGATGGAGCGGTCCGGCATCGTGTCCCGCCCGCGCGGCTGAGGCCGACGCTCAGACCTTGCGCTTCTCCGGCGGCAGGTCGAGCCGGATATGCAGCTCCTTCAGCCGCGCGGCGTCCACCGAGTTCGGCGCCTGCATCAGCAGGTCGACCGCCTGCTGGTTCATCGGGAAGGCGACGATCTCGCGGATATTCGGTTCGTCGGCCAGCAGCATGACGATGCGGTCGATGCCCGGCGCCGAGCCACCATGCGGCGGCGCCCCGAACTTGAACGCGTTGAGCATGCCGCCGAAGCGGCTCTCGACGTCCTCGCGTCCGTAGCCGGCGATGGCGAAGGCCTTGTACATGATCTCCGGCAGATGGTTGCGGATCGCGCCCGAGGACAATTCGACGCCGTTGCAGACGATGTCGTACTGGAACGCCTTGATGGTCAGCGGATCGCGCGTCTCCAGCGCCTCAAGCCCGCCTTGCGGCATCGAGAACGGGTTGTGGCTGAACTCGATCCTTCCGGTGTCCTCGTTGAGCTCGTACATCGGGAAATCGACGATCCAGCAGAAGCGGAAAGCGTTCTTTTCCAGCAGGTCCAGCTCCTCGCCCAGGCGCTTGCGCGCCGCGCCGGCCAGCTTGGCGGCGGCGCCGGCCTTGCGGTCGGCGGCGAAGAAGACGGCATCGCCGTCGCCCACGCCGGCGAGGTCCTTCAGCCGCGCCAGCCTGTCGGCGTCGAGGAACTTGGCGATCGGGCCCTTGGCCGCGCCATCCTCGAACACGATGTAGCCCATGCCGGGCGCGCCCTGCTCCTGCGCCCAGGCGTTCATCTTGTCGAAGAAGCTGCGCGGCCGGCTGGCGGTGGCCGGCGCCGGGATGGCGCGCACGACGCCGCCGCCGGCGACGATCTTGGCGAAGACCGAGAAGCCGGATCCGGCGAACACCTCGCCGACATCCGCGATCACCAGCGGATTGCGCAGGTCCGGCTTGTCGACGCCGTATTTGAGCATCGCGTCGTCGTAGGCGATGCGCGGGAAAGGCGGCGGCGTGACCGCGCGGCCGCCGGCGAATTCCTGGAACACGCCGGCCAGCACCGGCTCGATCGCCGCGAAGACGTCGTCCTGGGTGACGAAGCTCATCTCGAAATCGAGCTGGTAGAACTCGCCCGGGCTGCGGTCGGCGCGCGCATCCTCGTCGCGGAAGCAGGGCGCGATCTGGAAATAGCGGTCGAAGCCGGACACCATCAGCAGCTGCTTGAACTGCTGCGGCGCCTGCGGCAGCGCGTAGAACTTGCCGGGATGCATGCGCGACGGCACCAGGAAGTCGCGCGCGCCCTCCGGGCTCGACGACGTCAGGATGGGGGTCTGGAACTCCATGAAGCCCTGCTCGATCATCCGCCGGCGGATCGAGGCGATGACGCGCGAGCGCAGCACGATGTTGGCGTGCAGCCGCTCGGTGCGCAGATCGAGGAAGCGGTATTTCAGCCGCATCTCTTCCGGATAGTCCCCCTCCTGGGCGACCTGGAAGGGCAGGACTTCGGATGTCGATTGCAGCGAGAACTCGCGCACCAGCAGCTCGATCTCCCCGGTCGCCAGCTTCGGGTTGGCGGTCTCGGGCGAACGCGCGACGACGGTCCCGGTGACGGTCACCACGCTCTCGGGCCGCGTGGCCTCCATCGCGGCGAAGATCGGGCTCGAGGTGTCGATTACGCATTGCGTGATGCCGTGATGGTCGCGCAGATCGACGAAGAGCAGGTTGCCATGGTCGCGCTTGCGATGGACCCAGCCCGACAGGCGGGCGGTCGCCCCGACATTGGCCCGGCGCAGCTCGCCACAGGTATGGGTTCGATAGGCGTGCATGTACGGACTCCCGCGCGAAATGGCCGCGAAGACCACACGCTCGGCGGCAGGCTGTCAAGACGCCGCCGGGGCTCGCGGACGCCGCCCAGGCGGGCCGGCGCGCCGGAGCCGGCCGGCGGCGCGCGGCGGTCCGTCCGGGCGCTTCCGGGGCTGGCGCCCGCCCCCGACTGGGGCTAGAAACCGAAATCAGCATGACCATGATCGCCGATACCGAGACCCTCGCCGCCTTCTGCGCCCAGCTTGCGCGGGCCGATTTCATCACCGTCGACACCGAGTTCATGCGCGAGCGGACCTATTGGCCGCAGCTCTGCCTGATCCAGGTGGCCGGTCCGGACGTCGCCTCCACCATCGATCCGCTGGCGCCCGGCATCGACCTGCGCCCGCTGCTCGATCTGCTCTTCGAGCCGCGGCTGCTGAAGGTTTTCCACGCCGCGCGCCAGGACCTCGAGATCTTCTTCCACATGACCGGGCGGGTCCCGTTCCCGCTCTTCGACACCCAGGTCGCGGCGATGGTCTGCGGCTACGGCGAAGCCGCCAGCTACGAGACCCTGGCGGGCCAGCTCGCCAAGGTGCGCATCGACAAATCGGCGCGGTTCACCGACTGGTCGCAGCGGCCGCTTTCCGACCGTCAGCTAGAATATGCGCTCGCCGACGTCACCCATCTGCGGCCGGTCTATGCCGCCCTGGCGCGGCGGCTGACGGCCACCGGTCGGGCGGACTGGCTCGGCGAGGAGATGGCGACGCTGCTCGACCCCGCCACCTACCGGCTCGATCCCGACACCGCCTGGATGCGATTCAAGCCGCGCAACGTGCGGCCGCGCTATCTCGCCGTGCTCAAATCGGTGGCTGCGTGGCGCGAACGCGAGGCGCAGAAGCGCGACATCCCGCGCAACCGCATCATCCGCGACGAGAGCGTGGTCGAGATCGCCGCACACCCGCCGCGCAAGCTCGACGACCTCGCCAAGCTGCGCGGCATGTCCAAGGGCTTCGCCGAGGGCCGCCTGGGCGGCGATCTGCTGCAGGCGATCGAGCGCGGGCTGTCGCTGCCCGACGACGAGATCCCGCGGGTCGATCCGACGCCCGACCTGCCGGGCGGACTCGGCGCCACGGTCGATCTGCTGAAGGTCCTGCTCAAGGTGAAATGCGACGCCACCGGCGTCGCCCAGAAGCTGGTGGCGACGACCGCGGATCTCGAGGCGATCGCCGCCGACGACCGTGCCGGCGTCGCCGCGCTCAGGGGCTGGCGCCACGAGCTCTTCGGACGCGCGGCGATCGACCTCAAGCATGGGCGGCTGGCTCTGGGCCTGGAAGGCCGGCGCCTGCGGATCCTCGATGTCGCCGGACCAGGGGCCGGGGCCGGAGCCACGGACGCGCCTGCCGAAGCGCCGTTGTCTGCGGAACCCGCCGCGGCCGCGGCCGACGACGCATGACCGGCGCGGGCGCGGAACTCTTCGTTCCGCCCAGCGCGCTCGATCCGGTCGTACGGGCGCTCACCTATCCCTATCCGGCGCCCGACCACGATTTCGTCTTCCGGAACGGGGGCGCCGTGCCCGTCCCCGCCCTGGCGGCGAGCGATCGCGCCGACCGGGTGCCCGTGCTGGCGATCGGCTCGAACCGTGCGCCGGAGCAGCTGCAGCGCAAATTCGCCGACATCCCCGACGCCGAGATCGGCGTCGAAAGGGTGCGGCTGTCCGGCTTCGACGTCGTCCACTCGGCGCATCTTTCGGGCTATGCCGCGCTGGCGGCGACGCTGCACCCCGCGCCCACGGTCGAGGTCGACGTGTCGATCACCTGGATCCCGCCCCGTCTGATGGCGCGCATGCATGCGACCGAGGGGATCGGAACCTTCTACGACTTCCTGCTGCTCGACGGCGTGGCGCTGGCGCATCGCGACGGCGGCGGCGCGCGCACTTCCGTCTTCGCCTATGTCTGCCGCCTCGGCGCGCTGGATTTCGGCGGCGGACCGCGCGGCCTCGCCGCCGTGGCCGCGCGCGGCAGGCCCTACCCGGCGCTCGACCAGACCGAGGCCCAGCGCGCGCTCGCCGCGATGCTCGGCGCGGACGGCGCGCTCGAGGGCTTCGTGCGCGCGAACGCGATGGATGCGGCGCTGCGCCTGGCGCGCGAAGAGGCGCTGGCCGCGCGCCGGCTACCTTTCGCCCACGCCGCGGCGCGGCCGGCGGACCGGGGCGATCAGCCGCCCTTCGCCTTGTAAAGGGGTTGGGCGACGCTGCCGCCGAAGCGCGGACGACCGGGCTCGATCGCCGACAGGGGCTGCACTTCCCTGAACGAGGCAAGGCAGCGGCGCGCGAGGTCGTGGTACTCGCGCGTCCCCTCCGCCTTCCAGGCGATCTCCTGGTCCGTCAGGGGGCGGATCAGCTTCGCCGGGATGCCGGCCGCCAGATGGCGCGCCGGCACCTCGAACCCCGCCTTGACGAAAGCCATGGCGGCGACGAACGCATCCTCGCCGATCACGCAGCCGTCCATGAGGACCGCGTTCATGCCGACGAGCGCATTGCGCCCGACGGTGGCGCCATGGACCACGGCGCCGTGGCCGATATGCGCGTCCTCTTCCATGACCGTGTCGGTCGCCGGGAACCCGTGGACGACGCAGCAATCCTGCAGATTGCTGCCTTTCATCATCACCAGCCGGCCGAAATCGCCGCGCAGACTGGCGCCGGGCCCGACATAGCAACCGGGGCCGATGACGACGTCGCCGATGACGCTCGCCGTGGGGTGGACGAAGCTCGTCGGATCGACCACCGGCACCATGCCGTCGATGGCGTAGAAGGGCATGCCTACGCCGCCACCGCGGCAAGCGCCGCAACCGGTTGCGGCGCGGCGGCCCGCGCCTCGGGCCTCGTGGTCATGTCGCCAGCCGGCGCACCGCGACGACGCGGAACCGGTTCGCGACGAAGGCGGGATCGGTCAGGCAGGCATTGGCGGCGGGGTTCGCGCCCGTGGCGTGGAAGTCGGAGAACGCGGCCGACTGGTTGACGAAGATCCCGCCCGCCAGATTGACCGACAGGTTCGTGCCGACGCGCGCGAAGGCGGTCTGCGCCTGCGCCACGATCGCCTCGTCCGTCGCGTAGAGCGCTGCCGTGATGGCCCCCGCCCCGCGGATCGAGTCGGCGGCGCGGCGGATCGCATCCCCCGCATCCTCGCAGGACACCAGGAAGGCGATTGGGCCGAAGCGCTCGACGCCGTAGGCCGCAAGCGCGCGCGCATCGACCGCGACGATCAGCGGCGTCGCCGTGCGCATGCCGTCCGCGCCCGGCAGCGGGGCGGAGTCGCGCACGACCGTGCCGAGGGCGCGCGCAGCGGCGATGCGCTCCAGCGTCTCCGGGTTCTGGATGCCGCCGAGCACGGCCTGCGCGCGGGCGGGATCGGACAGCAGGCGATCGATCGCGGCCGCGATGCCCTGCCCGATCTCGGCGAAGCTCTTGCGCCCCTCGTCCGTATCGATGCCGCCCTGCGGCACGAAGATGTTCTGCGGCGCGGTGCACATCTGCCCGGAATAGAGCGACAGCGAAAAGGCGATGTTGTCGCACATCGCCCGGAAGCCGGACGCGCCCGCGACGACGATGGCGTTCACGCCGGCAGCCTCGATGTAGAGCTGCTTGTCCGGGCAATTGACCTTGAGCCAGCGGGCGAAATCGCCGGAACCCGTGAAGTCCACGATCGCGATCTCGGGCATCGCGGCGAGATCCTTGGTGACTGGCCTCGCCGCCGTGTCGGCCGCCAGCAGCACGACATTCGGGTCGAAGCCCGCCTCCGCGAGCACGTCGCGGGCGATGCGAACGGAGATCGCGGCCGGCAGGATCGCGGCCGGATGCGGCTTGACGATCACGCTGTTGCCGGTCGCGAGAGACGCGAACATGCCGGGATAGGTGTTCCAGGTGGGAAAAGTTGCGCAGCCGATGACCAGCGCCACCCCGCGCGGCACGATGCGCCAGGCCTTGTCGAGACGGATCGGATCGCCCTTGCCCTGCGGCTTTTCCCAGCGCACGGGCGCGGGCACGCGGCGCTGCTCCGCGACGGCGTAGGCGACGGCCTCGAGCGCGCGGTCCTGCGCATGCGGTCCGCCGGCCTGGAAGGCCATCATGAAGCCCTGACCGGATGTATGCATCACCGCGTTGGCGACGAGGAAGCTGCGCTTGTTGAGCCGGTCGATGATCTCCAGAAGAACCCCGGCGCGCGTGGCGGGCGATGCCTCCGCCCAGGTCGCTCCAGCGGCCATCGACGCATCGATCAGATCCCGCAGCCGCGCAGGCGTGGGATAGGTCACGCCCAGCGCCGGACCGTAAGGCGACACCTCGCCGCCCACGGCCGCGCCGCCATCGGGATGGCCGGGCAGCGCGAAGGGCTTGCCCAGTAGCGACTTGTAGGCCGCTTCCTGTTCGTCCTTGGCGGTCTCGCCATAGACCTTGGGCGACGGGCTCTCGGGGTAGGCGCTCCAGTAACTGCGATCGGCGATCGCCTGCAACGCGCGCTCCAGCAGCGGCCGATGCCGCTCGGCGAAGTCGACCATGTCAGTCCCTCCCGGGCGCCAGCACCCCGCCGGCCCTCCGGCGGTTCGCGCGCGCGTCACTATTCATTGACCGATCGGACGGTTAATGCAAGTTTCTCGGCAGCGAAGATTTGCGGGCGGCGATTTCGCGCCCGCGGAGGGGATTTGGGATGGCGGAGGCAGAGCCGACCGTGCTGACGCGCCGAGACGGCGCGATCACGGTCGTCACGCTCAATCGACCCGACCGGCTGAACAGCTTCACCGTGGAGATGCACCACGCGTTGGCGGCGGCGCTGGAGGCGGCCGGGAGCGATACCGGGTGCCGCGTCGTCCTCCTGACGGGGGCGGGTCGCGGCTTCTGCGCCGGGCAGGACCTTTCCGACCGCGCCGTAGCGCCGGGCGCCGAACGCCGCGATCTCGGCGAGAGCCTGGAACTGCGCTACAATCCGCTGGTCCGCCGCATGCGCGCGCTCGGCAAGCCGATCGTGGTCGCGGTGAACGGCGTGGCGGCCGGCGCGGGCGCGAATGTGGCGCTTCACGGCGACATCGTGCTCGCCGCGAGATCCGCGAAATTCATCCAGTCCTTCGCCAGGATCGGCCTGATGCCTGACTGCGGCGGCACCTGGCTGCTGACGCGTCTGCTCGGCGAGGCGCGGGCCAAGGCCCTCGCGCTGCTCGCGGAGCCGCTCTCCGCCGAACAGGCCGCCGCCTGGGGACTGATCTGGAAGGCGGTCGACGATGGCGAGCTGATGGCGCAAGCGCTCGCGCTGGCCCATGGTCTCGCCGCCGCCCCGCCGCGCGCGCTCGCCGAGATCAAGCAGGCGATCCATGGCGCGGCGACCGCCACGCTGGACGCGCAGCTCGACCGCGAGCGCGACGGGCAAAGACGGCTCGGCTACACGGACGACTACGCCGAGGGCGTCGCGGCCTTCGCGGCCAAGCGCACACCGCAATTCAGGGGCACATGATGGACGCCAGGACGATGACGCCCGACGAAGAGGCGCGCCGCGCCGCCGACGCGCTATGGGCGGAAGACAACGCATCGCAGGGACTGGGCATGGAACTGGTCGGCGTCGGCCCGGGCCGCGCCGTGCTGGCCATGACGGTGACCGCCGCGATGACGAACGGCCACGGCACCTGCCACGGCGGCTACATCTTCACCCTCGCCGACAGCGCCTTCGCATTCGCCTGCAACAGCCGCCGCCAGCGCTCCGTGGCGCAGCAATGCCAGATCGCCTACATCGCGCCGGCGCGCAAGGGCATGAGGCTGGTGGCGGAGGCGGTCGAGCGCCAGCGCGCCGAACGCTCCGGCATCACGGACGTGACCGTGCGCGACGAGACGGGAGCGGTCATCGCCGAGTTCCGCGGCCATTCGCGCACCGTCCCGGGCACGCTGTTCTGAGCCGCCGCCATGGACGCGTTTCTCGTTTCCGGAATCCGCACCCCCATCGGCCGCTACGCCGGCGCGCTCGCCTCCGTTCGCCCCGACGACCTGGCGGCGCATGTCGTCTCCGCCCTGATGGCGCGCCATGGCTCCGTCCCCGGCGAGGCGATCGACGAAGTGATCCTGGGTTGCGCCAACCAGGCCGGCGAGGACAACCGCAATGTCGCCCGCATGGCGGCGATGCTCGCGGGATTGCCGGTATCGGTCCCGGGCGCGACGGTGAACCGGCTCTGCGGCTCCGGGCTGGACGCCATCGCCATCGCGGCACGGCAGGTGATGACCGGAGAGGCCGATCTCGTGATCGCCGGCGGCGTCGAGAGCATGAGCCGCGCGCCGATGGTCATGGGCAAGGCGGAAGAGGCCTTCTCGCGCAGGGCCGAGATCTTCGACACGACGATCGGCTGGCGCTTCGTCAACCCGAAGATGAAGGCCGCGCATGGCGTCGACTCCATGCCGGAGACGGCCGAGAACGTGGCCGCGGAATTCGCCGTCTCGCGCGCGGACCAGGACGGTTTCGCGCTCCGCTCGCAAGCCCGCGCTTCCGCCGCCCAGGCGAATGGCCGGCTCGCGAAGGAGATCGCCGCCGTTCCCGTTCCGCAGCGCAGGGGCGACCCGGTGATGGTCGACAGGGACGAGCATCCCCGCGCGACGACGATCGAGGCGCTGGCGAAGCTCGGCACGCCGTTCCGCCGGGATGGCACCGTGACCGCCGGCAATGCGTCGGGCGTCAACGACGGCGCGGCCGCGCTGCTGATCGCCTCGGAGGCCGCGGTGACGCGCCATGGCCTGTCCCCGCTCGCACGGATCGTCGGCAGCGCCACGGCGGGCGTCGCGTCGCGGATCATGG
>JBIKXN010000537.1:0-2639 GCA_044355765.1 Alphaproteobacteria bacterium | reverse complement strand
GCCCAGCGCCGCGCACAGCGCCAGCGCCGCAAAGAACGCTATCACCTTCGCGCGCGACAGGAAGGCGGGACCGATCTCGACGATCCCGCTCGCATGGCGCACGTCGATGGTCTGGGTGTCGCCGGTGAAGAAGAACAGCGCCAGGTTGTCGATGACGATCGACAGACCCAGCGTGATCAGCAGGATGTTCTCGTCCTTGCCGTGCGCGAAGCGCCCGATCAGGAACCGGTAGAGCACGTAGCCGAATACGAAGCTGCCGACGACCACGGCCGGCAGCGCGAGATAGGGATCCACGCGCGCCCGGGTGAAAAGGAAGAACACCGCGTACATGGCCAGCATCAGCAGGCTGCCATGCGCGAAATTGATGATGTGCAGGACCCCGTAGATCAGGGTCAGACCGACGGCCACCAGCACGTAGATGGCGCCGGCGGCGAGGCCGTTGACGATCCCCGCGAGGACGATGTCGAAGCTGAGCATGACGGCGCGCAACGCCCCCGCGGCGGTGGCCGCGACCGTCGGCCCGGTCGCGCGACCGGGCCGACGGAACCGGGTTCAGCCGAATTTCGGCTTGGGGAAGACCGCCTTGGCCGAGGCGAACTGGGCCGGGAAGACGACCTCGATGTTGCCCTTCTGCACCTGCAGGGCTGCCGCTTCGCCGCCCTGGTTCTGGCCGTTCACGAAACGGGTCGGGCCGTAAGGCATGAAATGGTCGGACCAGGTCGAGGACGCCAGCGCCCCGGTCAGCCTCTCCTTGTCCGCCGATCCCGCGCGCTCGAGGGCGTCGGCGATCAGCCGGACGGCGTTGTAGGCGAGATAGACCTCGAAGGTGAAGAGCGTGCCCATGCCCTCGACCCGCTTCTTCATCGCCTGCGCCTTGGGATTGTTGGGCGCGAACCAGTGATTGTAGTCCATCATGTGCTCGGCGACCTCGGGCAGGTCCTGCGCGAACTTGTAGTTGAAGCCGCCGCCGAGCACCGAGAACATCCCGGCCAGATCGACGCGCTGCTGATGCAGCGTGCGCGCGAGCAGGACGTACTCGTTCTGGTAGTTCGACATCATCAGCACGTCGGGACGCAGCGAGCGGATACGCAGCGCGACGTTGTCGAAATTGCGCGTCGGATTGTCGTGCTTGATGACTTCCTTGACTTCGATGTTGATGCCCGGCAGCCGGTCGGCCAGGAGCTTCGCGGTGCCGGTGCCGAATTCCGAGCTCTCGTGAACGATGACCGCGCTCTTGGCGACCTTGCCGGCGCCGCCGTTGATGCCGTCGAGCGCCTTGATCGCCTCGTCGACGCATTTGCCGAAGCCCGGCTTGAGGCGGAACACGTTGTTCAGCCCGCGATTGGTGATCAGGTCGGAGGCCCCGACATCGACGACGTACGGGATGCCGTACTTGGCGGCGGCCTGGCTCGTGGCCAGCACGATGGCGCTCTGGAAGCAGCCGACGATCGCGGCGACGCCAGCCTCGTTCATCTTCTCGACCTCGGCGACGCCGACCTCGACCTTCGCCTGGGTGTCGCCCAGCACCGGCTCGAGCCTCGCGCCGCCCATCGCCCGGATGCCGCCGGCGGCGTTGACCTCGTCGATGGCGAGCTGCGCGCCGAGCCGCGACTGGGCGCCGCTATAGGCGACGAATCCCGTGACCGGATGGAGCAGGCCGATGCGGACCGGCCGGGCCTGGGCGCCGGCGATCCGGGGTGCGGCCAGGGCGCCGGCTACGGCCCCGCTGGCGACGACGAACTGGCGGCGCGACGGCGCGCCCTTGACGGTCTTGACGGACATGGTGCCTCCCTGACGGTGACCGCGGGAACCACCCCACGGCCTGGGGGGAATTAGCACGCCCGCCCGCCGCGGCAACCCGCCGGCGGGGACGGTCACTGGAGTTCGGGCATGAGGATCCGGGTCTCGTGGAGCTTCGCCTGGAGCCGGTGGAGCGAAACCGGCTTCACCAGATAGCCGTCGACACTGAGATCCTTGGCGGACATCACGGTGTCGCGCTGGGCGTCGGCGGTCAGGAAGATCACGCGCGTCGAGGCGATGGATTTCGCGTCGGCGCCGCGCACGATGCGCAGGAACTCGATGCCGTCGACCGGCTGCATGTGGATGTCGCAGAACACCATATGGGGATGGAACTGGAGCAGCTCGATGAAGCCCTTGCCGCCGTCCTCCGCCTCGGCGATCTCGCGCACGCCGCTCTGCCGCAGCATGCCCCGGATGACCCGGCGGGTGTAGGATTCGTCCTCGACGACGAGCACGCGCATCCGCCCGAACAAAGTCTCGCTCATCCTGCCCGCCCCTGTCTCAAGCCGCCGCCGGGATCTCGTCGAGGAGGCGCACCAGGTCGATGCGTGCCTGGCGCAGGCGCGGCATCAGCGCGCGCGCCCGCTCCATGTCGCCGAGATCGATCAGATCCTGGACATCGCTGGCGAGGTCGCCGAGCGCGACCGCGCCGAGCGAACGCGACGCGCCCTTGAGGGCATGGACCTCGTCGCGGGCCAGCTTGCGCTGGCCGGCGTTCAGGGCGCGCTCGACGCGCAGGATCATGCCGTCGGCGTCCTCCGCGAAATCGGTCATGAAGCCGCGCGCTTCGTCGTTGAAGCCGCCGAAGGTCTCCTCCAGCCTGGACGTGTCCAGCACGC
>JBIKXN010000536.1:0-2642 GCA_044355765.1 Alphaproteobacteria bacterium | reverse complement strand
CGCCGTGCTCAAGGACGGCGTCACGGTCTCGGGCAGGTCCATCATGGGGTTGATGATGCTGGCCGCGGGACCGGGTACAGAATTGACCCTGGTCGCGACCGGTGCCGACGCGGCCGCGGCCCTGGACGCGATCGCGGCGCTGATCGCCGCCCGGTTCGACGAGGATTGACGCCGGCAGCCGAACGGAGGCCACGCCTTGACCCAGCCACGCCCGCGTCCAGCGCCCGCAGCGGCGCGCCTGCGTCCGCCGGGTGGCGAGATGGTCCTCGACGGGCTCGGCGTTTCGCCGGGCGTGGCGATCGGGCAGGCGCATCGCCACGAGGCGGGCGAGGTGCCGGTACCCGAGCACGCGATCCCCGCCGCTGGCGTCGCGGCCGAACTGGACCGGTTCCGCGCCGCGGTCGAGGCCGCGCTGCGCCAGGTCGCCCGGCTGCGCCAGCGCGGCGCGCGGCTGCCCGCCGCCGCCGCCGAGGAGATCGGCTTCCTGCTCGACGCGCATGCGCAGATGTTGTCCGGCTCGCGGCTGGTGCGCGGCGTCGAGGCGCGGATCGCCGAGCAGCGCGTCAACGCCGAGGCCGCGGTCCAGCAGGAGACGTCGGCGATCGCCAAATCCTTCGCCGCCATGGACGACGCCTATCTCGCCGCCCGCGCCGTCGACGTGCGCGAGGTCGGTGGACGGCTGCTGCGCAACCTGACGCGCACGCCGTTCCGCGCCTTCAGCGACCTCGCCGAAGGCACGATCGTGGTGGCCGAGGACATCACGCCGTCCGACACCGCGCTGATGGACCCCGGGCGCATCGCCGCCTTCGCCTGCGTGGCCGGCGGCATGGAAGGCCACACCGCGATCATGGCCCGCTCGCTCGGCCTGCCCGCGGTGCTGGGCGCCGCCGGGTTGATGGAGGCGGCCGGCCATGGCGATACGGTGATCGTCGACGGCAGCGCGGGCCGCATCGTGCTGCGGCCGTCCGAGGCCACGCTCGCCGCCTACGAGGAGAAGCGCGCCGCTTTCCAGCGCGCCGAGCGCCAGCTGCGGCGCACCGCCAAGCTGCCGGCGGTCACGCGCGACGGCGTGGCGGTGGCGCTGCACGCCAATCTGGAGCTGCCGCGCGACGCCGAGCTCGCCGTCGGCAACGGCGCGGCGGGGATCGGCCTGCTGCGCAGCGAGTTCATGTTCATGAACCGCGACGACCTGCCGGGCGAGGACGAGCAATACGAGGCCCTGGCCCACGCGGTACGGGCGCTCGGCGGCCGGCCGGCCACGATCCGCACGCTCGATGCCGGCGGCGAGAAGCTGCCCGCCGCGCTGCGCGCCGAGATCGCGCCCGGGCCGAACCCGGCGCTGGGGTTGCGTGCGATCCGGCTGACGCTGCGCGTGCCGGCCCTGCTCGAGACCCAGCTGGCGGCGATCCTGCGCGCCGCCGTGCATGGCCCGGTACGCATCCTGTTGCCGATGATCTCGCATCTGCACGAGGTGCAGGAGGTGCGCACGATCCTGGCGCGGGTCGAGCGCCGGCTGCTGCGCAAGGGGTTCCAGCTGCCCGAGCCGCGCCCGCCGCTCGGGGTGATGATCGAGGTGCCTGGCGCCGCGCTCGGCGCCGACAGCCTGGCGCGGGCGTGCGATTTCTTCGCCATCGGCACCAACGACCTGACGATGTACACGCTGGCGATCGACCGCGGCGACGAGCGCGTGGCGCATCTCTACAACCCGCTGCACCCCGCCGTGCTGCGCCTGATCCAGTTCACCACCGAGGCGGCGCTGCGCAACCGCATCCCGGTCAGCCTGTGCGGCGAGATGGCGGGCGACCCGCGCTACACCGCGCTGCTGCTCGGGCTCGGCATCCGCGAGCTCTCGATGGCGCCGATCAAGATCGGCCGGATCAAGAACCGGGTGCGCCGGATCGACCTCGCCGCCGCCGCCGACCGCGCCCAGGCGATCATGGCCCAGTCCGATCCCGGCCGGATCGCGGCGCTGCTGGACGACTTCAACAGCCTGGCCTGAAACCGCGCGCCCGGGACTGGTGCGGCGCGCCGGGGAAGCTAAATCGGGTCTGGAACGTTTGACGAGGCGCTGATATCACGCGCCCGGCCGGGCGGACCGCCGCCCGGACGACCAGCCCCGAACCAGGAGCCGCCGATGCCCATCGCTGCCGAGTACCGCGTCGCCGACATCAACCTCGCCGATTGGGGCCGCAAGGAGATCGCGATGGCGGAGACCGAGATGCCCGGTCTGATGGCCATCCGCGCCGAGTACGGCCCGTCGCAGCCGCTCAGGGGCGCGCGCATCGCCGGCTCGCTGCACATGACGATCCAGACCGCGGTGCTGATCGAGACGCTGAAGGCGCTGGGCGCCGACGTGCGCTGGGCCTCGTGCAACATCTACTCGACCCAGGACCATGCGGCCGCGGCGATCGCGGCCGGCGGCACGCCGGTCTTCGCGATCAAGGGCGAGTCGCTCAAGGACTACTGGGACTACACCCACCGCATCTTCGACTGGGCCGATGGCGGCACGCCGAACATGATCCTGGACGACGGCGGCGACGCCACGCTGCTGGTCCATCTGGGCATGCGCGCCGAGAAGGACCCCTCGCTGGTCGCGAAGCCGACCAACGAGGAGGAGGAGATCCTCTACGCCGCGATCCTCG
>JBIKXN010000535.1:0-2643 GCA_044355765.1 Alphaproteobacteria bacterium | reverse complement strand
TCCAGGATTCCCTATCTGCGCGCGCCCCCGGCGGCGCGGGCGGCCTGGGCAGATGCGCTCGGCGGCGACCGGCGCCCGGTGATCGGCATCGCCTGGAGCGGCAACGCGACCCACTCGGGCGACCGCGCCCGCAGCCTGGCGCTGGCGCGGCTTGCGCATCTGCTCGACGCCCGGGCGTGTTGGGTCAGCCTGCAGCGCGACGTCCGCGCGGAAGACCGCGAGACGCTCGCGCAGCTGCCGGGGCTGCGCCATTTCGGCGAGCGCCTGGACGATTTCGCCGACACGGCGGCGCTGATCGAACGCTGCGACCTGGTCGTCGCGGTCGACACGTCGGTGGCGCATCTCGCCGGCGCGCTCGGTCGTCCGGTATGGATCCTGCTGCCCTTCGCCGCGGACTGGCGCTGGCTGACCGCGCGCGCGGACAGCCCGTGGTATCCGACCGCGCGGCTCTATCGCCAGCAGCTGCCCGGCGACTGGCAGGATGTCCTGGCGCGGGTCGGCGCCGACCTGCAGGCATGGTTCGCGGTGCGGGAAACGCCGTCGGCCGCGCCCGCCCGTTCGCGTCAGGACGTTTTGCTGGAACTCTATCGCGCCGGCGATCTGGAGGCAGCGCAACGCGCGGCCGATGCGTGGCTCGCCGCCGAGCCCGATGCGCCGCTGGCGCTCAAGATGCGCGGCGTGCTGCTGGCGCGTCGCCGGCAGTTCGAGCCGGCTTATGCGGCGATGGAGCGCGCAACCGCGGCGGCGCCGCGCGACGCCGAGGCGTGGCGGCATCTCGCGACGATCGCGCAGCATCTCGGCCGCATGGAGGCGGCGGAGAACGCGTTCCGGCGCGCGCTGGATCTGGAGCCTGGGAATGCCGAGGCGCAGGCCGGGCTCGGGCGCGTCCTGCAGCAGGGCGGTCGCCCGGCGGAGGCGGCCGAGCGCCTGCGCGCGGCGATCGGCCTGTCGCCGGGTTCGGCCGATCTCGCCAACGACCTCGCCGCCGCGCTGGTGTCGCTCGACCAGCTGGACGAGGCGGAGGCCAGCCTGCGCGCGGCGATCGCGCTGCGCCCCGACCATGCGATCGCGCACGCCAATCTGGCGGCGCTGCTGCGACGGCGTGGCCGGCTCGACGCGGCGGTCGAGGCCCAGGCGAAGGCGGTCGCCCTGTCGCCCGGCGCGGCGGCGCCGCTGGCCGCGCTGGCGGACATGCTCTGCCTCGCGCGGCGCCACGCGCAGGCGCTGGAGAGCTATGATCGCGCGCTCGCGCTGCAGCCTGAGGACGCCACGGTGCAGGGCAATCGCGGGCTGGCGCTGAAGCAGCTCGGGCGCACGGCGGAGGCGCTGGCTGCCTTCGAGCGCGCGATCGCGCTGCGGCCCGACCTCGCCGATGCCCACGCCAATCGCGGTCTGCTGCTGCGCGAGCTGGGCCGGGCGGAGGAGGGGCGCGCGAACCTGGAAGCGGCGGTCGCGCTGGCACCGGGCTCGCCGGGCGCGCATGTGAATCTGGGCCTTGCGCTGCGCGATCTGGGCCATCCCGACGCCGCGCTGGCCAGCTACAACCGCGCCATCGCTCTCGCGCCAGGCGTCGCCCTTCCCCGCTGGAACAAGGGGCTGGTGCTGCTCGCCGAGGGCAGGCTGGAGGAGGGCTGGCCCCTCTACGAGCGGCGCTGGCGCGATGCGTCGCAGCCGGATGCAAGCACGGATCTCGCGCTGATCTGGCAGCGCGAAGATACCGATCCGCAGCGGCGTACCGCGCGGCCGGCCTGGCGCGGCGACGGCGCGCTCGACGGCCGGACGATCCTGCTCTGGCGCGAACAGGGTTTCGGCGACCAGATCCAGTTCGCGCGCTACGCCGGGATGGTCGCCGCGCGCGGCGCGCGCGTGCTGCTCGAGGTAGATCGGCCGCTGCTGCGCCTGATGCAGGGGCTCGCGGGCGTCGACGCGATCGCGGCCGCGGACACGCCCTTCGCCGATGACGCGTTCGACCTGCAATGTCCGCTGATGAGCCTGCCGCTGGCCTTCGCTACGCGGCTCGACACGATCCCCGCCACGGTTCCCTATCTGCGGGTGCCGGAGGCGGCGGCGGCCAGGTGGGGGCCGGCTCTGGGTCCCGCGCGCCGCCCGCGGGTCGGCATCGCCTGGAGCGGCCATCCCGGCCATGCGGAGGATGGTCGGCGCAGCATGGCGCTGGCGCTGCTGGCGCCGCTGTTCGACGCGCGGGTCGAGTGGATCAGCCTGCAGCGCGACGTCCGCGCCGCGGACCAGGCCGTGCTGGAGGGGGTGGCGGGGCTGCGCCATTTCGGCACGCGGCTCGAGGATTTCGCCGACACCGCGGCGCTGTGCGCGCAGTGCGATCTGATGATCGCGGTGGACACGTCGGTGGCGCATCTCGCCGGCGCGCTGGCCCGGCCGGTCTGGATCCTGCTGCCGTGGGTGGCCGACTGGCGGTGGCTGAAGGACCGCAGCGACAACCCCTGGTATCCGACCGCGACGCTCTACCGCCAAGAGCGGTCCGGAGACTGGGATGGCGTTCTGGCGCGCGTCGGCCGGGATCTGCAGGCCTGGCTGGCGATGCGCGGTGGCTCGTGAAACCCGTGCCGCAGGCGTGGTAAGCGACGAGCATGACGACCGACATGCCACCGCGCCCGCTCGACGGTC
>JBIKXN010000533.1:0-2644 GCA_044355765.1 Alphaproteobacteria bacterium | reverse complement strand
GCCAGCGCGTCGTCGTCGGCCAGCAGCGTGCCCAGATCGACGTCGCGCGTGGCGAGTCGGCGCAGCAGCGCGTCGCCATGGCTTCCGGTCAGGTCGACATAGCGCGCGAGGATTTCCAGCAGCAGCGCGTTGCGCGCGCCCGGTCGCGCGATCCGCCGCAGCCGATCGCTGAGATGGATCGGAAACGTCATCCGCCGCACGCCGTCGAGCTGCGGCGCCGCCAGCACGCGTGCGCAGAGCCGGAACGCCGCCATCATCCGCGTCATGTCGCGCGGATCGGACAGCAGGCGGAAATCGACCTCGGGCGCGGCCCGCGGATCCGCGCTGCGCAGCCGCACATATCCGCGCGAATGCGATCTGTTCACCCACATGACCAGGGACCCGATGCGATGGCCCAGCGCGTGCCATGCCGACTGCGCGGCGATGGCGACATGCATGTCGCCTTGGGGCTCGCCCGCCAGGCCCGAGGAGAAGCGGAACATCGTCTGGATATGGTATCCGTCGCGCCGCGACAACCGCCCCGCCCGCGTCATCAGGCAGGACAGATTGGTCGCCGGATGCTCCATCAGATTGGCGCCGACGCCCTGGCGATCCGCGACCGGTGCGATGCCCAGCGCCCGCAGGTCCGCCGAGGGGCCGATGCCGTTGCGCATCAGCAGCGCGGGGGTATGGATCGCGCCGCAGCTGACGACGATGCGCCGCGCGCGCAGCGCGATCGTGCCGCCGTCATGGACCAGCTCGGCGCCGACGACCCGCCCGCCCTCCAGGATCAGGCGTTCGGCCCGATGGCGAGGCAACAGGATCAGGTTGGCCCGTGCGCGCACCGCCGCGTTCAGATAGCCGGTCGCCGTCGAGACGCGGCGCCAGTCCTCGTCGAGATTGACCGAGGTCGGCATCACGCCGTCCTCCCAGGGTCCGTTCTGGTCGGCCCGCCGTGCATGTCCCATCGCGGTCAGGGCGTCGCCCACCGCACGGGTGAAGCCCGACCACTCTGCTGGCGGGACGCGCCGCACCGGGATCGGGCCGTTGGTCCCGTGGCCCGGCGTCGGCCGGTCCAGATCGCGCTCGGCCTTGCGGAAATAGGGCTCGACGTCGCGCCAGCGCCAGCCCTCGGCGCCGGCCGTGTGCCAGTCCTCGTAGTCGCTCGGCGCGCCGTAGTTGACCCCGATGCCGTTGATGCTCGATCCGCCACCCATGATCCGCGCCTGCTCGTAGCGCGCCTGCGGCCGGCGCGCGGCATCGTTGAGATGCGCGCCGCCGAGCGTGACGCGCAGATCCGGCCAGGAATAACGCGGGTTGAAATAGGCGCGGCCAGGATAGCGGCTGGAGATGTCCTCGGGCACGGCGCCGGGCGGCGTGTCGTCCCCGGCCTCGGCCAGCGCGACGGTCAGGTCGCTGCGTTCCGACAGCCTTGCGGCAAGCACGCAGCCGGCCGAGCCGCCGCCGACGATCAGGATGTCGATGTCGCGCATCGCCTCCATGCAGGACCCCCAGTGTCGTGCGCTGTCCAGGCGCCCTGCCCCAGGGTGCCGACGGCGCTGCGGTCCGGAAAGTAGCCGAAACCTACCTGCCGGACCGCCCGGGAATGGTGAATCCTTCGAATGGATGGGGTGGCGGGACAGCGGGAGGAGGGCGGGTGCCATGATCACGGTCGAGGATCTCCGCAACAGTCTGCGCATGCAGCTTGGCGCGCTGGTCGAGCTCTACGAGCGCGATGCCGGTACCGGGCGTGCCGCCGGCGGACCCCGCGCCGCTCCCGCCGCGCCGTCGCGGGGCGGTCAGGATGGGCGCGCCGACGACGCGACGCGGGCGGGCCGGATCGAGTCCTGTCTGGTCGATTTCGATGCGGCCCTGCGCGCCGCCGCGCGCGCCGATCGCGTGCGCGAGGATGCCCAGACGAAGGCACTGGCGGCGCTGGAGCGCAGCGTGACGCTGCAGCGGCGCGCCGGCCTCGCGCGGCGCGCCGTCGACCGGGCGTTGCTCGCCGCCGCATCCGACGCGGCGCGCCGGCCGCGCGTGGGCCGCGGACCGTCGCCCGTCGAGCGCGCGCGCGCCGAGGCGCGGCTGGCCGACGCGGCCGCCCGCGGCGCCGATGCCGCCGCGCGCCGGCGTCGCGCCTTCGCCGAAGCGACGTCGCGCAGCGCGATGGCGGCGCTGCTGGCCGCGATCCAGGCCGATCCCGCGCGCGGCAATCCGCGCTTCGACCCCGAGGTGGCTCGCGCCGCCCGGACCGTCGCCGAACGCGCCGCCGGCGAGGCGGAGGCGACAAGCGCGGACGCCGACGCGGGCGCCGCCGAGTTTCGCGGATCGGCTGTGGTGGTGCGGTTGACGCCGGCGCGCGGGCCATCCGAGAGTCGCAGTCCGGGCAGGCTGCCCGCGCTCGAGCCTTAGACTTGGGGGAGGCGGCGGCGGCCGGCTCGAAGGCCCGGCAGCCGCGCCGCCTGGCCGGGGAACGGGCCGACGGTCCGGCCCGGGAAGAAGACGGGGGTGACGGCTATGGGGGACGCGAACGAGGGGGACTGTCCGGACGGTCAAACCACCGCTCCGGACCATCGCGACGGCACGCGCCGACCGGGACCGGGCACGGCGGAAGCGCCGTCGGCCAGGATCGCACCGGCTTCGGAACCAATGGCGGAACAGGCGA
>JBIKXN010000534.1:0-2644 GCA_044355765.1 Alphaproteobacteria bacterium | reverse complement strand
GCCGATGCGCCGAAGGCCGCGATTGCCGACGCCGCCGCGATCGCGGCCGCGCCCAGTTTCGATTGTACCGACATGGGTGTCCTTTCCCGGGATCCTATGGTGACGGTGTCCGGCCTCGCCGGCACCGATGGCGCGGTCTATCGGCGCCCGGGTTACCCGTGAGTTACGCGATCGGCCGGCGTGACACCCTGGCCGCGCAGCCGTCCGGCCATCCCGGTGCCGGCCGCCCCGCTTCCCTTGCCGGCTGCGTTCCGCCAGCCCCTGCGCAACTTGCGGCGGGTCTTACCAACCGAGCGCGTAGCAGGGCCGGCGGGGATCGGCGGCACCGAGCAGGAACCCGGTCCGCGGATCGCGTTTCACGACGCACATCGCCCCGGCGCGCCAGACGAAATCGTCCCACCAATGCACGTCATGCCCGAGCGCCGCGAGCGCGTCGCCGGCCGCCCGCGGGAAACGTCCCTCGAGGTTGAGCCAGCCGGGCTGGTAGCGATGGGGCTCGAAGGAATCCGGGAAGCTGTTGGTCGCGAAACGCGGCGCCTCGACCGCCTCCTGCGGATCCATGCCGAAGACGACGATGTTGAGGAAGGTCTGCAGCATCGCCTGGGCCTGGACGTCGCCGCCCGGCGTGCCGAATGGCATCACCATCCCGGCATGCGGTCCCTCGCGGCCGATCGCCAGCGCCGGATTGGGCGTGAGCCGCGGCCGCTTGCCGGGCGCCACCCCCGACGGATGGGCGGGATCCGCCCAGCCCTGCGAGCCGCGCGAGGATGGGCACAGGCCGGTGCCGGGGATCACCGGCGTGTCGCTGGAGACATCGCTGGGCGTGGCCGAGAACACGTTCCCGTGGCGGTCGATCACGCACACATACGAGGTGTCGAGCGGCGGCGACGGCGGCCCGCGATCGGCGCCCGGCACGGGCGCATCGGTGCGGCCGGACGGCGGCATGCCGGGCCAGGCGACGTCGGCGCGGATGAGAGCGCGCCGCTCGCGCGCGTAGGCGGCGGAGAGCAACCGGTCCATGGGCATGTCGACGAAGCGCGGATCGCCGAACCACGCCTCGCGATCCGCGAACACGAGCTTCATCGCCTCGGTGAGCGCGTGGACATAGGCCGGAGTGTTGTGCCCCATCGCCTCCAGGCCGAGGCCGTCGACAAGGTTGAGCATCATCGGCACGACCGGGCCCTGGCACCAGCCGGGACAGGCATGGACGTCGATGCCGCGAAAACTCGTCTTCACGGCCGGTTCGATCTCCGGCTCGAACCCGGCGAGGTCCTCGGCGGCGAGCAATCCGCCATGCGCGCGGTGATAGGCGAGGATCGTGGCCGCGATGTCGCCGACGTAGAAGGCGTCGCGCGCGGCGCGCAGTCCGTCCGACCGGCTTCCGCCGGCGGCGCGTTCCTGATCGGCCATGTAGCGCAGCGTACGTGCTAGATCGGACTGCACGAACCGGTCTCCAACCCGCGGCGGCGCGCCGCCCGGCAGGTAGATCGCCGCGCTGGAGGGCCAGCGCGCGTAACCGTCCCGGTTGTTCGCGATCATCTCCGCCATCAGCGGATACATCGCGAAGCCCTCGTCCGCGAAGCGGATCGCCGCGGCGGCGACGTCGCCGAAGCGCATCGTGCCCCAGCGCTCCAACGCGGCGATCCAAGCGGCCGGCGCCGCGGGCACGACGGTGCGCAGGATGCCGTGCGGGATCCTGCCGCCGTGGTGGCGCTGGAAGAAGTCGGGCTCGAGCGCGCGGGGCCACCCTCCGAGGCCAGCGACCGACCAGACGCGATCCTCGCCCGCGGGGCGGATCAGGATCGGCGCGACGCCGGCGACGTTCACGATGTCGCTCTGCAGCACACCGAGCGCGATGCCGCCGGCGACGCCCGCGTCGATCGCATTGCCACCGGCCTCGAGGATGGCGAAGGCCGCATGCGCGGCGAGATAATGTCCCGCCGCCGCGACGTGACGCGTGCCCGCGATCGTGGGGCGATGGGCACGCGTGGCGGCCTTGGCGATGTCCGTCGTCATGGGGCGCTCTCTCCCGGGATGATATGCGTTCAATCGGCGGTGACGCGGTCGGTCGCCTTGCGCGCCAGCCACCGCCCGACCGGCCCGAGACGCGCGGGATCGATGCGCTCGCCCAACGGCCGGCGCGGCGGTTCGTTCCAGCGCCGGCCGATCGCCTGGCGCGCGGCCACCGCGGCGAGCGCCGCGTAGGCCAGCGCGGCGAAGACCGGATCGTCCGGCAGCAGGGCGATCGCCGCAGGCGCGATCAGCAGGCGTTCGGTGATGCGGAGCGGGCCCAGCATATGGCCTTCCATGACGAAGACCGCGGCCGCGAGCGATGCCATCGCCAGCACTGCCAGCGCCGCCTGTTCCGGCAACCCGGCGCCGATGCCGATCATTTCGGGACGCACGACGAACATGAAGGGCAGGATGAAGCAGGGCAGCCCGAGCGCGACGCAGATGAGCGACGTGCGCATATAGCTGCCGCCGGAGATGTTCGCTGCGACCAGCGCCGCGAGCGCGACCGGCGGCGTGATCGACGCGACATTCGCATAGAAGAAGACGAAGAGATGGGCGGCCAGCAGCGGCACGCCGAGCTTGGCGAGCGCCGGCGCGCCGAGCAGCGCCACCAGGATATAGGCCGCCGATG
>JBIKXN010000532.1:0-2646 GCA_044355765.1 Alphaproteobacteria bacterium | reverse complement strand
GAGGTCGCGCCGCTGATGTTGAACAGGTTGCCCGCCAGCACGAAGAACGGGATCGACAGCAGTATGAACGAATCGATGCCGCTCATCGCGTAGCGCGGGATATCGAGCAGCGAATAGTCGCCGACCAGGATGGCGGCGAGCGAGGCAAGGCCGATCGCCAGCGACACCGGCACGCCCAGGGCGAACATCAGCATGAAGCCGCCGATCAGAACGAACAGGGTCATTCGGGTTCCGCCGGCGCGGCCACGAAAGGCGGCACGCGACCGAAATCGCCGCGTCCGATGGCGGCGAGACGTCGCGCCGCGTATGCGATGCTGGCTAGGCACATGGACGTGGCGCCCCAGATCAGGGGCACCGTGAACCAGAACCGGCTGATGTCGAGGATGAAGGTCGAGGTGTGGCGCTGCAGCGGCCACAGCGCGACGGCCTGCACGCTCATGGTGGCGAGAAAGACCGCGGCGGCCGCGAAGGTCGCGAATTCGATCCAGGCCGCGACGCGGGGCGGCATCCTCTCTAGGACATACGAGACGGCGACGTCGGCGCGCGCCTTGAAGATCACCGCGGCGCCGACGAACACAAAGACGTTCGTGGCGAGCAGCGCGCCTTCCTCCGACCAGACGATCGACGAGTTCGCGAGATAGCGCAGGCCGGCATTGAGGCTGACGATGCCGCAGGTGAACAGGAAAGCGCCGGCCGCGACCAAGAGTTCGACGGCGCCGAGCGCGCGCATCGCGCGCGACACGGCGTCGTCGGCTCGAGCGCGGCCGGCGGTCAAGCGTGGCCCCTTCGCGGCGCCGAGGTCACCGGATCGCGGCGATTTCGGCGAGCATGCCCTTCGGGATGATGCCTTCGTCCTCGAACCTGCCCTGGATCGGCTGCACGGCCGCCTTCCACGGGCCGAGCGGCGGGTAGATGATCGAGACGCCATGCTCGTTCTTGACGCGCGCCTGGTAGATTTCGGTGGCTTCGGCCGACAGGCGCATGAATTCGGCGCCTGCTTCGCTGGCGGCCTTCGCGATCGCCGCGCGGTGCTCGGGCTTCAGACGGTCGTGGCTGCGCTTGCTCATCACCGGCAGGTAGGTCTGATAGTACTCCTCGGTGACTGTCATGAACTTCGCGACTTCCGTCTGCTTGGTCGCGTAATGCGCCTCGACGCGGGCTGTCACCGCCTCGATGGTCCCCGTCGCCAGGGCGGTGTAGACCTCGCCCCAGGGTATAATCACGGTATTGGTGCCCAGAGTCTGCCATGTCAGGACCGGCACGCGCGCCTGGAACATCCGCAGCTTCACGCCCGCCAGATCGGTTGGCGAAAAGATCGGCTTCTTCGACAGCAGCGTGCGATCCGAGCGGAACTGCCATTCGGTCGCGTCGCCGAAGAAGACGAGATTGCGGCTTGCCGCCAGCTCGTCCGTCATCTTCTTGAAGCCGGGGCTCTTCAGGTAGTTCACGAAATGCGCGCGGTCGCGGAACAGATACGGAACGCCGAACACGCCGAAACGCTTGTCGGCGTTGCCCCAGAATTCCAGCAGCTCGACCATCATGTCGAGCGAGCCTGCCTGCAGCCCTTCCATCATCACGTTCACTGCGCCGAGTTGCGACGCCGGGAATATCTGCAATGTCACCTGGCCGCCGGTCAGTGTCCTGACGCGCTCGCCCATGAATATGAACGCCCGGTGGTCGGGCGAGTCCACCGGCAGGATATGGCCCAGCTTGAGGTTCACGGTCTGGGCGGCGGCGGTGCCCGCAAAGCCCAGCATCGAAAGGGCGGCGACGGCGCCGCACAGAAGCTTGCGTAACGTAGCCATGATCTTCGTTCCCCCTTTTGTCAGGTTGCGTATTGCGTCAGCGCCGCCCTTCCGGGCCGTAGAGATAGTCGGGTTTCCCATCGAACTTGCGCAGGGTCTGGAAGTCCGTCTTCGGCGGGTGCATGAAATAGCCGGCGCGCGAGACGGCCGGGATCGCTCCCATGCGGTTGAGTTCCGCGCGCATCTCGGCGAGCTTGAATCCCGCGGTCATGCCGTCGACGGACGGCACGCCGAGCGCCGCGAAGGCCTGGCGCCGGTGGGACAGCAGCGAGCCGAACAGGGTGCATCCGGGAATGACGAGCTCGGCGCCGTCGCGATCTCGCGCCAGCTCGGTCGCCTTCACGACGCGCTCGAACACCGCATCTTCCGAGGTGCGCTCGGGATAGAGGTCGTTGGCGTCGATATGGATTGGTATTATCGAGACGAGGTTGCGCTCGAGCCCGTAGAGGCGAAGCAGATCCCGTTGGATCTCGCCGTTCTGCTTGTCAACCGACAGCAACGTGAAATGCTTGCCCATCGTGTAGGCGAACAGCGCCGCGGATTCTAGGGTTCCGGTCACCGGTATGTCGACCAGGGTGCGCGCCTCGTAGAGGCCGATGTCGAGTTGGCAGGAGACGAACACGCCGTCGTAGCCCTCGCGCTCCGCCCACATGACCTTCTCCAGTGTCGGCCCGGTGCAGGCGTGCTTGAAATAGAGCCACTGGTTGTTCCGGAGCGGATATCCCTCCGCGATGTTGACCATGTCGAAATGCGTGTCGGGGCGCTTGATCCGTTCGAGGTTCTCCCGCCCCCGGAACTCGGTCCCGCCGAACGGATTGATCACCAGAATGCGCATGACCCG
>JBIKXN010000531.1:0-2656 GCA_044355765.1 Alphaproteobacteria bacterium | reverse complement strand
ACGTCGAAATCCTCCATCGCCTGGCGCAGCAGCGCGTGCCACACCGACTCGCGTTCGGCGATCGGGATGCCTTCCGCGACGGTACGAAAGCGCGTGACGCGCGCCTCGCCGCTGGCCACCACCAGGCCGCTGGGCTGCTCGCGCAGTTCCAGCGCGCCGGCAAGCGCCAGGTCGTAGCGCTTGTCCTGCTGGGTCGTCATGCCCGCACGCATACCCGTCTCGCGGGGCAGATCGGCCTCGAGCATCGCCGCTTCCGCGATCGTGAAACGCAGGACACGCCCGCCGGCGCCCGAGGCCGCCAGACGCTCGCGGCCCCAGCGCTGCATGGTTTCGAGCGGCTGGAAAGGGATCTGGTGGTCGATGTTGGGGGGCCGCAGGGGCGGCGCATAGCCCACGACGATGTCGACCTGCGCCGCCGCGAACCTGATCGCCCCCTTGTGGGCGAGGCTGACGGGCGGCAGCGCCGGCGCCAGCGGCGTGCTGGTGCAGGCGCCGAGGCCGGCGGCCAGACCGCCGGCCAGGAAGACGCGGCGTGACGGCAGGTGGAGGGATGTCGGCATGGCGGGAACCTCCGGTGGGATCGCGCTAGAGCGCCGCGATCTGCGCATCGTCGAAATCGTAGCGGGCGTTGCAGAACTCGCAGGTTACGCGGACCACGCCGTCGATCTTCATGTCGGCGAGTTCGCCCCGCGGCAGGCTGGCAAGGACGCCGATCACCCGCGCGCGCGAACAGCGGCACCCCTGGCGTAACGTGCCGGGACGGTAGATATGCACGCCCTCGGCGAGGAACAACCGGTCGACGAGCTTCCATGCGGGCAGACCGGGATCGACCAGTTCGGCGTCGCGCGCGCTGCTCATCAAGATCAGCATGCGCCGCCACAGATCCTCCTCGTCATCGCGCGCGGTCTCGTCGAAGACGCCGCCGTCCCGGCCCTCGGCGGACCCCTGGGCGTCGCCCGGCGGCAGCGCCTGGACCATCAGCGCGCCGGCGCGCCATGTACCGCCCGCGTCGCGGCGCGCCGCGACCTTTAGCCCGGCGCGGAACTGCTCCGACTGCCGGAAATAGTGATGCGCGCATTCGGCAAGGCTGGCACCGGTCAGTTCGACGATCCCCTGGTAGCGCTCCATGTCGGCGCCCTGGTCGACGGTGAAGGCCAGGTAGCCGGCGCCGAAGAGCCGCGGCACGGACGGCGTCCCGGCACCGAGCGCCGCGACGCGCGCGGCGTCGAATTGCGCGTAGCCGCGCAATGCGCCGGCCGTCGTGACGTCGGCGACCATCAGACGGACCGGCCCGTCGCCCTTGATCTGCAGCGAGAAGACGCCGTCGTATTTGAGCGTCAGCGCCAGCGCTGCGCCGAGCGCGACCAGCTCGGCGAGCGCCTGCCCCACCACTGCCGGGTAGGCGTGCTGGCGCAGGATCGCATCGACCGCCGGCCCAAGACGCACCAAACGGCCGCGCACCGACCCGACCTGGAACGGCAGCACGATATCGTCGCCGGGCAGCGTCGCCACGTCCTCGATCCGATCGCCGTTCATCCACCCTCCGTGACCGCGCGATGCGATTCTAGCGCCGCGCGCGACCGGACCGGCCGCGACGTTACGCCGCTCGCCGGATCGGACCGCGCCGGCCTCATACGTCCAGGTTCGCCACCTTGAGGGCGTTTTCCTGGATGAAGTCCCGGCGCGGCTCGACGACGTCGCCCATCAGGGTCGAGAAGATGCCGTCGGCCTCCTCGCTGTGGTCGATCCGGACGCGCAGCAGACGGCGCACCGAGGGGTCGAGCGTCGTCTCCCATAGCTGGTCGGGGTTCATCTCGCCCAGGCCCTTGTAGCGCTGGATCGACAGGCCCTTGCGGCCGAGTTCCAGCACCGTCTCGAACAGCCGCGTCGGCCCGGTGATGTCGATCGGCGACGGTGCCTCACCCTTGTCCGGGCGGGGCAGATGCAGCTTGGCGAAACGGCCATAGAGTTCCTGGAACTCGCCGGCCATGTCGAGCAGTCGCCTCGCCTCGAGCGAGTTGAGCGCGGTCGCGTCGACCAGGGCGCGGTCGGTCTCACCCCGCAGCCGGCGCTCGAACGCGAACGCGCCGTCGCGCGCCGTTCCGGTCCAGCCGCGATCGGTCTCCGGCGCCAGGGCGTCGAGCCGCCGCGCGACCGCCTGCGCCGCAGCAGCCGCGCGCGCCGCGTCGGCCGCCAGCGCGGGATCGAGAACGCCCAGGATCGCCGCCTGCTCGACCGCTTCGCGGCTGCCCGCGCGGCGGGCCAGGGGCGCGAGCAGCGCGCGGGCGACGCGCGCCTTCTCGACGATTCCGCGCAGATCGGCGCCGGCGCGCTGCGCGCCGTCGGAGCCGGTCAGGATTGCGCCGTCGATGCCGCCGGCGATCAGATGGTCCTCGAGCGCGCGCTCGTCCTTGAGATAGACGGCCGACTTGCCACGCGCCGCCTTGAATAGCGGCGGCTGGGCTATGTAGAGATAGCCCGCGTCTACGATCGCGCGCATCTGCCGATAGAAGAACGTCAGCAGCAGCGTGCGGATATGCGCGCCGTCGACGTCGGCGTCGGTCATGATGATGATCTTGTGGTATCGCGCCTTGGCGATGTCGAAGTCGTCGTGGCCGATGCCCGTGCCGATCGCCGCGATCAGCGTGCCGATCTC
>JBIKXN010000122.1:0-9025 GCA_044355765.1 Alphaproteobacteria bacterium | reverse complement strand
CGGCTGACCTCGTAGGCAAAATCGACGTGCCCCGGCGTGTCCATCAGGTTGAGGACATAGTCCTTGCCGTCCTGCGCGCGGTAGGCCAGCCGCACCGTCTGCGCCTTGATGGTGATCCCGCGCTCGCGCTCGATATCCATCGAGTCGAGCATCTGGTCGCGGAACTCGCGCTGGTCGACGGCCCCGCAGAACTGGATAAGGCGGTCGGCCAGCGTCGACTTTCCATGGTCGATATGGGCGATGATCGCGAAGTTGCGGATGCGGTCGAGATCGGTCATCTGTCCTGGCCGGGTCCGGGAACGGATACCCGGTGGATTGAAACTGGGAAAGGCGCGACGCCGGCAAGCGGAGCCGCCGCGCGCCGGAACATAGAGGCCCACCCCGCCGGTCTCAAGCGCGGTGCGCGCAGGAATTCGCGCCCCGGCCACCGCCGTCCGGCCCCGATTTCGGGGTTGCGCTCGACGCCAGCGCTTCTCGAAACTCCTCCGCCACGCGACCGGAGCCTGTCAGATGCGCGCCACTTGCCCATGTCCGCCACGCCCGCCACGGCCCGCGCGCCGAACCCGATCCTGCCCGGCATGACGACCGGGCCCTGGTTCGAGCCGGAGGAGTACCGGGCGCGGATCGCCCGCGTACAGGCGGCGCTGCGCGCGCGGGGCTGCGACGCGCTGCTCGCCTTCCAGCCCGAATCCGTCACCTGGCTGACGGGATTCTTCACCCGAGGCTACACATCGTTCCAGTTCGCCCTGGTGCCGGCGGAGGGCGAACCCGCGGTTCTCTGCCGCGACGTCGCCCGCTATTACCTGGACGCGACCTGCGTCTTCGCCGATACGGCGACATGGTCGGACGGCGACGACCGGTTCGCGGTCGCGGCGCGTTTCCTGCAACGGCGGGTGGCCAGGGACGCGCGGCTGGCGGTCGAGTTGTCGGCGTGGCAGCTGGACGCGGCGAGATGGGCGCGACTGCGTACCGCCCTGCCTGGCTGCGACGTCGTGGACGCCCAGGATCTCGTGGGCGGCTTGCGTCTGATCAAGTCGCCTACGGAGATCGCCTATCAGCGCCGCGCGGCGCGCGCCGCCGAGGCCGGCATGGCTGCCGCCGCAGCGACGGCACGCTCCGGTGTGTCCGAACGCGAGGTCGCGGCAGAGATCGCGGCGGCGATGATTCGCGCCGGCAGCGACCATCCCGGCCCCGGGCCGCTGTCGAGCGGCGAGCGCGCGCTGCATCTGCATGGCGGCTTCACCGATCGGATCCTCGCGACCGGCGACACGCTGCAATGCGAATGCACGCCGGCGGTGCGCAACTATCACGCGCGGTTCATGCGCACGCTCAAGATCGGCCGCGCCACCGACGCCGAGCGCCGAAAGCTCGAGACCATCGTGGCCATCCAGGATGCCGCGCTGGCCGCCGTCCGCCCGGGCGCCACCGCGGCGGAGGCCGATCGCATCTATCGCGACGGCATCCTCGGCGCGGGGCTGCGCAAGGACTACACGAACAAGACGTTCTACTCGATCGGCCTGATGATGCCGCCGGTCGACGGCGAAGCCCTGGAGGCAGCGCCGGGAGCCGGCTGGCGCTTCGAGGCCGGCATGGTGCTGCACACCTATGTCCTGGCGGACGGATTCGGCTTCTCCGAGACGATCGCGGTGACGCCCGGCGGCCACGAAAAGCTGACGCTCTACCCGCGGACGCTGATCGTCACGGACTGACCGCCCCCGCCCGCTGCCATCGGCGCCACCCGCCCTATGTGTGGCGCAACGATGCTCGAGATCGTCTGGTTCAAGCGCGACCTGCGCATCCACGACCACGCGCCGCTGGTCGCCGCCGCCGCCAGCGGCCGGCCGGTCCTGCCGCTCTACATCCTCGAACCCGGGCTCTGGGCGCAGCCGGAGATGTCCGCGCGCCATTTCGATTTCCTCGGCGAGAGCCTCGCCGATCTCGATACCGCGCTTGCCGGCCTCGGCGCCCGGCTGATCCTGCGGCGCGGCGAGGCCGTCGAGGTTCTCGACCGTCTGCATCGCGCGCACGGCGTCGCGGCGCTGCATGCGCATGAGGAAACCGGCCTCCACTGGACCTATGACCGGGATCGCGCCGTACGCGGATGGGCGCGGCGCGCCGGCGTGGCGCTGCACGAGTATCGCCAGCACGGCGTCTGGCGGGGTCGCCGTTCGCGCGACGGCTGGGCGCGGCGCTGGGACGCCATGATGGAAGCCGATCCCCTTGCCGCACCCGGAGCGCTGCGGCCCGCCGATCTCGCCGCCGAAACCTGGCCGGACGCCGCCACGCTCGGCATCGCGCCGGATCCCTGCCCTACCCGGCAGCGGGGCGGCCGCGCGGTGGCGGTCGACAGCTTGCGGTCCTTTCTGGCGGAGCGCGGCCGTACCTATCGTCGCGACATGTCGACACCGGTCGCGGGCGCCGGCGCATGTTCGCGGATCTCGGCGCATCTCGCGCTGGGCTGCGTGTCGATCCGCGAGGCCAACCGCGCGGCCCTGCGTGGCGAACGGCGCTGTCGGGAAAGCCGGGACTTCGTCTTCGCCGCATCCATCGCGGCATTCCGCGCCCGGTTGCACTGGCATTGCCATTTCATCCAGAAACTGGAGGACGAGCCCGGAATCGAACGCGAGGCCCTGCATCCGGCCTGTCGCGGCCTGCGGCCAATCGGTCCGGACCACGCGTCGCGGATCGACGCCTGGGCGCGCGGTCGCACGGGCTTCCCCTTCGTCGATGCCTGCATGCGCTCGCTCGCGGCAACCGGCTGGCTCAATTTCCGCATGCGCGCGATGGTGATGGCCTTCGCCAGCTATCATCTGTGGGAGGACTGGCGTCTGCCTGCCCAGGTGCTGGCGCGGATGTTCGTCGATTTCGAGCCGGGCATCCACTACCCGCAGGTCCAGATGCAGTCCGGGACCACCGGCATCAACACCGCGCGCATCTACAACCCGGTCAAGCAGTCGCGCGATCAGGATCCCGACGGCGTCTTCATCCGGCGGTGGGTCCCGGAACTTGCGCTGCTGCCGGACGCGTTCGTCCACGACCCCTGGCAAGCGCCCGCCGATGTCCTGGCTGCGGCCGGCATCGCGCCGGGCGCCAGCTATCCGCACCCGATGGTCGACCACGTCGCCGCCGCAGCCAGCGCGCGCGAGCGCATCTACGCGGTCCGCCGGCAGGACGCGTTCCGCGACCATGCCGACGCCATCCAGTCCCGCCATGGCAGCCGACGCTCTGGCCTGCAGCCGACCGGATCGGCTCGATCCCGACGGCGTGCCACCCGTCCCGCGCCGCGCCAGGGCGCGCTCGACCTGGAGCCCCACTGAAGCGGTTTCCCGCCGCACGGAGCCGGAAACGGGTTCCCTGCCGCCCCCAGACGCGATCGAAGGTGGCGCCTGGGTCGGGCTCGCCAGCATGGCTGGCAGCACCTCCAAGCCGCCCCCTCCGCTGGCCGCTCGCGCGGCCGTCACCTCCCGCATGCGCTCACGCGCGTGGGAGAGGAAGCGCCAGGGCGAGCGGCGTGGCGCGCGCGACGCCAGCCACCAAAGCGAAACGCGCTCTAGGCGGCCGCGCGGGGCCGCGCGAAACGGTGCCAAACATAAACGGCCGATGCCCCACCGAGCCCGAGCAGGTCGGTGACCAAGCCTGGCACGATGAGGCACAGCGCCGAGACGAACAGCACCGCCCGCGACACGAGATCGATGCGGCGCGCGACGTACCAGCCCTCCGTCGAGGCGGCGAGAAGATAGACGCCGACCGACGCGCTCACCAGAACCTGCGCGATCGCCGGCCATTCCCCGCGCATCAGCAGTTCGGGACCGAAGAAGAACATGAACGGCACGATGAATGTCGCCAGGCCGAGCTTCAGCGCCACGAACGAGGTCTTCCAGGGATCCGCATTGGCCATCCCGGCCGCCGCGAAGGACGCCAGTGCGACCGGCGGCGTGATCGCCGAAATCACCGCGTAATAGAAGATGAAGAGATGCGCGGTCAGCGGCTGGACACCCATCTGCGCGAGCCCAGGCGCGACGACGGAAGCCGCCACGGCATAGGCCGCCGTGGTCGGCATGCCCATGCCGAGCACCAGCGTGATCAGCATCGCGAACACCAGCGCCAGGAACCGGCTCTCGCCCGCGATCGCCAGCACCATGTTCGAGAACCGGCCGCCGATGCCGGTCAGCGCGATGACGCCGACGATGATGCCGGCGCAGGCGCAGATCGCCATCAGCTGCACCGCCTCGCGCGCCGAGACCGACAGCGTGTCGAAGACGGCGCGTGGCCCCATGCGGTCGACGCGGCCGGACAGCCAGCTGGCGACGATCGCCGCCATGATCCCGATCGCGCCGGCACGGAAGACCGAATAGCCGGCGAGCAACAGGCCGATCAGAAGGATGATCGGCAGCATCAGATGGCCGCGCTTGAGCACCGCCAGCAGCGGCGGCAGTTCGTTGCGCGGGATGCCGCTCAGCCCATGCTTGCGGGCATGCAGGTCGGCATGCACGTAACAGGCTAGATAGAACAGTATTGTCGGGATGATCGCGGCGATGGCGATGTCGGTGTAGGGGATGCCGAGGATCTCGGCCATGATGAACGCGCCGGCGCCCATGAACGGCGGCGTGATCTGGCCGCCGGTCGAGGATGTCGCCTCGACGGCCGCCGCGGTGGCCCGGTCGTAGCCGACGCGACGCATCATCGGGATGGTGATCATGCCGGAGGCGACGACGTTCCCGACCGCGCTGCCGCTGATCGTGCCGAACAGGACCCCGGAGATCACCGCCACCTTCGCCGGTCCGCCGCGCGCCCAGCCGACCAGGGCGATCGACAGGTCGTTGAAGAATTCGCCTGCCTTCGATGCGTTGAGGAAGCAGGCGAAGGCGACGAACAGGATGATGTAGGTGGCGGAGACATCCGTGGTGATCCCGTGGATGCCCTGCATCGAGTAGATGTAGCTGAAGAACGTGTCGACCGGGATGCCGTTGTGGTGCAGCACGCCCGGCATGTAGGGCCCGGCGAACGCATAGGCGACGAAGATGCCGGCAAGGATAGGCAGCGCCGCGCCGGCGGCGCGCCGCGTCAGTTCCAGCACCATCGCGGTCCCGGCGAGTCCAACGATCATGTCCCAGAATGTCGGCAGCACGCCGGCGCGGAACAGCAGATCGTCGAGATTGACGGCGATGTAGGCGAGGATGGCGACGCTACCCGCCATCATCGCCCAGTCGTAGACGGGAATGCGCGCGCGGTCGCCGGGCACCGCAGCGTAGATGGCGAAGCCGATCACCGATCCGATCGATACGTGGAAAGTGCGGAACACCCAGGGATCGATCGGGTGGACGTTGAGCACGAGCAGATGCGCGACGATGTAGCCGGCGCCAAGCCAGGCGAGCGCGGTAGCCTGCCAGCCGCCCAGCGTACGCTTGAGGCCCCCGAATTCGATCTCAAGCGCCTTTTCGGCCTGTATGGCGGTCGGGCTTTCCGGTTCGTCCGGCCTGGTCGGATTTTTCATCTCTTGTCCCCCCCCCGTCTCAGGCGCCGACGCGTCCGGACCGGCGCGAGGCCGGCCTGGATGCGCCGTGCCGAGCAGCCTCAGCCCCGCAGGTCTGGGCGGATCTTGAAGCCCTTCTCCTCGAAGTACCGCACCGCCCCGGGATGGAACGGCAGGAAGGTGTTCTTCGAGATGTTCTCGGGCAGGGTCTCCTTGGCCGCGGCGTGCCCCTGGACCATGCGCGGGTTATTCTCCATCACCGCCTTGACGATGCCGTAGACGATGTCGGCGGAAACATCCTTGTGGGCGATGGCGAAGTTGAAGACGCCGACGGTCGGCTGATCCTCGGTCAGCGTCCGATAGGTGCCCTTCGGGATCACGGCGTCCGACAGCTCCGGCATCTTCTGCTTCAGTGTCGCGATCTGCGGCGCGGTGAAGGTGAAGAAGTTGACGGGGTTCGACGCCTCGGCCTCCGAGAAGGCCGGGAAGGGCAGACCCGCGGCGAAGCCGAAGGCGTCGAGCAGACCGTCGCCCATTTGCGAGGTCATGTCGCTCGCCCCACCGTTGCGGATGGCCGACACCTTGATGCCGAGCGCCTCCATCATCAGCGGCAGATAGGTCCCTGGCGTGCCCGCCCGCGGGCCGACGCCGAGATTCTTGCCGGCGAGTTGCTCGACCGACCTGATCCCGCTCTTTTGCGTCGCCACGAAATGGAACATCGTGTCGTACATCGGGAACATGGCGCGGATGTTGTTGAACTTGCGCCCCTGGGTCCAGGCGCCCTCGCCGCGCCAGCCCTGCAGCGCCACGCCCATCGTCGTCATGCCGAGATCGATCTGCTTGGTCTCGGTCAGGATGATGTTGTGGTTCGGCCCGTCGGTCTGGCGGGTGTTGATCGGAACCTTGATCGCGTCGGACGCGAGATTGGCCCAGACCTGGCCATAGACGAAGAAGACGCCGCCGACCGAGGCCGTGCCCAGGGTCAGGGAGCGCGGGGTCTGGGCCGATGCCGGCGCCGCCGCTGCAAGCGCGGCGAAGGCAGCCAGTGTCGCAATCTTGAGTGTGGGCAGTCTCATCGCATTCCTCCCGAAGGTCGTTGCCCGGGTCCCGCGTCTGCGGGCCCTTGATCAATTGAACAGAGCATATAGCCAAAAAAGGGATCCTGCCCACGATAACCGATCCACCAGGCCTCGTCGGCGGATGAGGCGTCCTATATATGGGCTCGCCATGAAACCTCTCGCGCTGACCATGGGCGAACCGGCCGGGATCGGCGGCGAGATCGCGGCCGGGGCCTGGCGGGCCTTGCGCGCCGGCGGACCGGAATTCCTGCTGGTCGACGACGCCCGGCGCGATTTCGGCGTACCGGTAGAGACGATCGATGCGCCCTGGCGTGCCGCCGGGATCTTCCCCCGTGCGATGCCGGTGCTGCACCGCCCCCTGGCCGTGCCGGTCCGTCCAGGCCATCCCGATGTCGCGAACGCCCCGGCGGTGATCGCGGCCATCGAAACCGCCGTCGGCCTCGCCAGGTCCGGGCAGGTCGGCGCGGTCGTGACCAACCCGATCCAGAAATCCGTTCTGGCCGCAGCCGGTTTTCCCCATCCCGGGCACACGGAGTTCCTCGGCGCGCTCGCGGGCGGCGGTTCGCCGCCCGTGATGATGCTGGCCTGCCCGCAGCTGCGCGTCGTTCCGGTGACCGTCCACGAACCGCTGGCGCGCGCCATTGCCCGTCTGACGCCAGGGATGATCGTCGACACCGCCCGGCTCGTCGCACGCGAGCTCGCAGCGCGCTTCGCGATCGCACGGCCGCGCCTGGCGGTCGCCGGCCTCAACCCCCATGCCGGCGAGGCCGGGACGATGGGGCGCGAGGACATCGACATCGTCGCCCCGGCGATCGCGCAGCTGCGCGCCGAGGGCATCGACGCGCGGGGCCCGCTGCCCCCCGACACCATGTTCACCGCGCTCGCGCGGCCGACCTACGACGCCGCGATCTGCCTCTACCACGACCAGGCGCTGATCCCGATCAAGACGCTGGACATGGCGGGCGGCGTGAACGTCACGCTTGGCCTGTCGATCATCCGCACCAGCCCGGACCATGGCACCGCGCTCGACATCGCCGGACGGGGTGTCGCGGATCCCGCCTCGCTGATCGCCGCATTGCGCCTCGCCGCCGATCTGTCCCGAAGGAACCCCAGCGCATGAACGCGATGCTGCTCTCGGTCAACGTCGACCATGTCGCCACGCTGCGCAATGCGCGCGGCGGCGCCTTTCCCTGCCCCGTCGAGGCCTCGCATGTCGCCATCGCCGCCGGCGCGGACGGCATCACCGTCCACCTGCGCGAGGATCGCCGCCACATGCGCGACCGCGACGTCGAGCGGATCCGGGCCGAGGTCGAGGCCCCGCTCAACTTCGAGATGGCGGCGACCGAGGAGATGGTCGCGATCGCCGAACGCCTGAGGCCTCCAGCCTGCTGCCTCGTGCCCGAGAAGCGCGCCGAACTCACCACCGAGGGCGGGCTCGATCTGCTCCGGCCGTCGCCGTTCCTGCCCGCGGCGATCGCGCGGCTGCGCGACGCGGGCGTCCGCGTATCGATCTTCGTCGAGCCCGACGCGCGGCAGATCGAAGCCGCCGCGCGACTCGGCGCGGCTTGCGTGGAGCTCCACACGGGTCCATATGCCGATGCGCCCGCCGCCGCGCGCGGTCCCCGTCTGGAGCGGCTGCGCGCAGGCGCCGCCGCAGCACGCGACGCCGGCCTGGTCTGCCATGCGGGCCACGGGCTGGCCTATGACAGCATCGACGGCATCGCGCGCATGGCCGAGATCTCGGAGGTCTCGATCGGCCATTTTCTCATCGCGCAGAGCCTGTTCGAAGGTCTGCCGTCGGTCGTGCGTCGCTTCAAGCAGCTGATCGCCGACGCGCGCGGCGCCGACGCCGGACCGCTTCCCGCCTAACGCTTCGCCGGCGGGGCGGCGGCGTGGCGCGAAATCGCCGTCTCCTCGCCAAGAAGGCCGCGCGGACGCAGGATCAGCATCGCGGCGAGCAGGATCCCGATCAGCACCACCTGCAGCGCAGCGCCGCGCGCCTGCGCGTCCGGCGGCATGACCGCGCGCAGCGCGCCCCCCGAGATTGCCCAGATCGCCCACACCACGACCGCGCCGAGGATGGCGCCCCGGTTGTTGCCGGCACCGCCCACGACCAGCATGGTCCAGAGCTGGAAGGTCAGGATGGGCAGGAAATCCTCCGGCGCGATATAGCCGATGAAATGCGCATAGAGCGCGCCGCCCAGCCCCATGATCGCGCTACCGATGGCGAAGGCCTGGAGGCGGAAGGCGAAGGCGCGCTTGCCCAGCGATTCCGCGGCCAGCTCGTCCTCGCGGATCGCGCGCAGGACCCGGCCCCAGGGCGAGCGGAGCAGCCGCTCCAGGCCGACATACAGCAGCGCCACGATCGCCGCGACCATCGCCAGATAGCCGGCGTTGAAGGGCAGTCCTGGCCCCAGGCTCGCCTCGAGCGGCTTCGGCACGAAATGCAGCCCGAAGGGTCCGCCCGTGAGCC
>JBIKXN010000529.1:0-2670 GCA_044355765.1 Alphaproteobacteria bacterium | reverse complement strand
CGAGCGCACCGCGCCGGCGGCGATGCTGCGCCTGATCGTGCTGCGCATCGCGACGCATCCCTTCAATGTCGCGATCGCGCTCGCGATCCTCTTCGCCTATTGGGGCGTCAGGCTGCCAGCGGCGATCGACACGATGCTGGTCTTCCTCAAGAACGCGGCCGCGCCCTGCGCCCTGTTCACCATGGGCGTCACGGTGGCGCTGCGCCGCGTGCGCGGCGTGCCCGCCGAGATCCCGGTGCTGCTGGCGATCAAGCTGCTCGTCCATCCGCTGCTGGTCTGGGCCGCGCTGTCGGCCATAGGCGATTTCCCGCCGGTCTGGGTGATGGTCGCGATCCTGATGGCGGCGCTGCCGCCGGCGCTCAACGTCTTCGTGCTCGCCAACCAGTACCAGGCCTATGTCGAGCGCGCCTCCACCGCGATCCTGGTGGGAACCGCGGTGTCGGCGGCGACCGTGACGCTGCTTCTGTGGCTGATCGCCGAGCAGCGCCTGCCCGTGCGGCTGTTCTGAGGCGCGAGCCTCAGACCAGCGCCAGCACCGTGTTCCAGTCGACCTTGGCGAGGAAGTCGTAATTGGCGGCGGTGTAGTCTGACTGTATCGGTTCGCTGCCGACCGGCAGGTTGACGCTCAGGCCCCCGGCCTCCGGCACCGTGCCGGCATGCGCGAAGACCGCGCCGCGCACCGCCTCGGCGACGCCGCGCGCGGCTGCGTCGACGACAGGCGAAGCGCTGCGCGTCTCGACCTCCTCCATGAAATCGATCAGGTCGCGCCAGGGTGCGCCGCCGCCGGACGGGAAGCGCAGGGTCGCCGTGGCGGCGGATGCCAGCGCGGCGCGATCGGCGCCAGTCGCGCCGCGTGCGGCGTCGACGAAGCGGTCGAGCGCGCCCTCGATCCCGTCGAGCTGCGCCAGGTCGGTGGCCGACAGCGTGATGCCCTGCTGGCCGGCATAGGCGGCGGCGTAGGTGTCGACGATCGTCGTCGCGAGCTGGGCGGCGCCCATGTTCGGCGTGCCGGCCAGCCGCGCGAGGACCCGGTCGTAGGCCCAGCCATCGCCCGGCTCGTTGTCCTGCGAGGCGACGAAGACGTCGGCGCGCCCTTGCAACGCGAAGGCCATCTCCGTCATCGCCATCTGGCAGCAATCGAAGCCGACGATGTCGAAATGCCCGACCGTGGACGCGTCGAGCGCGGTGCGGATCTCGCGGATCGTCAGCCGGTCGCCGTTGCTGGCGTCGTCCCAGGCTGCGCCCTTGAGGCCGCCGCCATGGTCCCAGATCACGAGTGCGTAGCGCTGGGCCGGGGCGGTCGCCTGCGCCCAGTCGATGAACTCGGCAAGCGTCGCGGGATCGCCCATGTTGCGCTCGCCGATCGAGGTCGCGGGCGACGCGAGCGAGGTGACCGTGCCGGTGCTCGAATCCGGCAGGATCTGGGCGCGGCGCGTGTCGGTCCAGTTGCCGCTGGCGACGCTGTAGCCGCCGGCGCGGTCGACCATCGCGAGCACGTTTATCCCCGCGGCATCGAGGCCGCGGACGCTCTCCATCTCGTTGAGGTCGCGCAGCGCGAAGGGCTCGAGGTCGTTGTCGGCGGCGACATAGACCATCAGCGTCCAGGCGTCGCGCGCGCCCGGCGGCGCCGCCGCGCCGGTCGCGAAATCGAGCGGTGCCGCAACGGTGCCGCCGAAGCGGTTGCCCGCGAAGTCTTCGACGCTGCCGGGCGCCAGCGTCACGCTGTAGCCGGTCTGCGCCGCCAGCGGCGCGTGCGGCGTCAGCGTCATGGTCGCGCCGTCGAAGCGAACCTGCGTGCGGTCCGTGGCATCGATGCGCAGCGTGGCTCCGCCGCCCGCGATCGAAATCGCGCCGCTGCCCGCGCGAACCGGTTCGTCGAATACGAAGCCGAGCGACGCTCCGGGTGCGATCCCCTGCGCGCCGTCGCGCGGCGTGGTCGCGATCAGATGCGGCGCGGAGATGTCCGGGGCGCGCTCGACCGCCAGGCGATAGGCACCGGTGCCGCCGTCCTGGGCGCGCACCGCCACGAAGGCGTCGCCTGTGGACGTCGGCGCGAAGACGGCGCGCGCGTCGCGCGACGCCGGATCGGCGATGTCCGGCTGGATCGTCGCCTGCAGCGCGAGCCCGCCGGCGCCGAACACGCCGAGGATCTCGCCGTCGGCGAGCGCCGCGCCGTCCGCGCCGTCGCCGCGCAGCGTCGCGACGTAGCTGCGCCCCGCCTCGACGCGCAGCCGCACCCAGTCGACGTCGCCGCCGCGCTCGATCGCCCCGGCATAGGAGCCGCCGACGGACACGGTTGCCGTGGTGGTGGCGTCGGCGGCGACATCGCCGCCAGGCGGCGACGCCGCACGCGCGATGGACAGCCGGTAGGTCCCGTCCAGCGCGCCATGGCCGGCGGCGGCGAGGTAGTAGGTGCCGCTGGTGGTCGGCGCGAATACCAGGTGGCTGTCGCGCGTCCCCGGCGCATCGTCGTTGGGCGTGCCGGGCACGAGCCGGCCGGCCGCGTCGAAGACCCCGGCGAAGCGCGGATCGGCGAGCGTGCCCTGTCCGCTCGCCGATCCGCGCAGGTCGATCGCGTAGCGTTCTCCGCCGATCAGCCGCACGCGGTACCAGTCCTCGTCGAAGGGCGTGTCGATGCGGCCCGTGCGCGCGTCGCCGACACCGATCGTG
>JBIKXN010000528.1:0-2684 GCA_044355765.1 Alphaproteobacteria bacterium | reverse complement strand
CGGCCTCGGCGACGTCGCCGAGTTGCCGGCCTCGCCCTGCCTGTCGAGCCGCGTCGAGACCGGCATCGCGATCGACCCCGCCGAGCTGGCGCTGGTGCACGCGGTGGAGACGCTGCTCGCGGCGCGTCTGGGCGCCGCGACGACCCTGCGCTGCCGCATCCGCCGCGGCGGCCTGTCGTTGGAACTCGATCCGGCCGCGCTCGACGCCCTCGACGCGACCGCGCGCGCCGCCATCGTCGCCGCGATCGCCGCGCTGCCGGGCGGCAACCGGCCCGTCGCCTTCGCCCCCTATCGCATGGGTAGCGCCTTCCTGCGCCCCGCCGCGGAGCCGACCCATGTCTGAATCCGGCATCAATCTCGATTTCCAGCGCGGCGCGCGAATCGGCCTCGACGAGGCGGTGCTCTGCGCCGGCAAGTCGCACGCGCATCTCGCCGGCATCCTCGACCGGGTCGCAGAACGCGACGGCGCGATCCTGATGACGCGGCTCGACCCCGCCGCGCACGACGCGCTGCCGGCGGTGCATCGCGCGCGCATCGACTACGACGCGCTGTCGCAGACCGGCTTCTTCGGCACGGTGGCACCGCCGACGCGGACCGGGCGCGTGGCCATCGTCGGCGCGGGCACTTCCGACCTGCGCGTCAGCCGCGAGGCGGCGCGCACGCTCGCCTTCGCCGGCGAACGCGCGACCGAGATCCACGATGTCGGCGTGGCTGGCATCTGGCGGCTGATGGAGCGCGTGCCCGACATCGTCCGCCATCCCGTCGTGATCGCGGTCGCCGGCATGGACGCCGCTCTGATCAGCGTCCTCGGCGGGCTGGTCCCGGGCATCGTCGTCGGCGTGCCGACCTCGACCGGCTACGGCGTCGCCAACCGCGGCGAGAGCGCGCTGCACGCCGCGCTCGCCAGCTGCGCGCCGGGCGTGCCGGTGATGAACATCGACAACGGCTACGGGGCCGCCTGCGCCGCCTTGCGCGCGCTGCGCCTCATCGACGCGGAGAACCGGACATGAGCAGGATCGAGATCGCCTATGGCCGAGCGCATCTTGCGGTGGACCTGCCGCCTGAAGCGGAACCGCGGATCATCCGCAAGCCCGACCTGCCGAAGCTGCCCGATCCGCGCGGCGCCATCGCCGCCGCGCTCGAAGCGCCGATCGGATCGGCGCCTCTTTCGCGTCTGGCCGCCGGCAAGCGCAGTGCCTGCATCCTGATCTGCGACATCACGCGGCCCGTGCCCAACAAGCTGTTCCTGCGCCCGATGATCGAGCGGATGATCGCGGCGGGGATTCCCGCCGCCGGCATCACCGTGCTGGTCGCCACCGGCCTGCACAGGCCCAACGAAGGCGCGGAACTCGCGGAACTGGTCGGCGATCCCTGGGTGCTCGAGACTGTGCGCGTCGTGAACCATTTCGCGCGCAACGACGCCGACCACGTCGATCTCGGCCTGACGCCGACGCGCGGCGTGCCGATCCGCATCAACCGCCTTTTCGCCGAGGCCGATCTGCGTATCGCCACGGGACTGGTCGAGCCGCATTTCATGGCCGGCTGGTCAGGCGGTCGCAAGGTCGTCGCGCCAGGCGTGGCGCATCACACCACCATCCGCACCTTCCATTCCGCGCGCTTCATGGAAGATCCGTTGGCCGTTCAATGCAACCTGGTTGGCAATCCGCTGCACGAGGAGCAATTGCACATCGTCCGCCGCCTGGGCGACGTCTACGCGCTCAACACCGTGATCGACGAGGCGCGCGATCTGGTCTTCGTCAGCTTCGGCGAGATCGTCGAGAGCCATCTCGCCGCCGTGGCCTTCATCGACAAGGCGACGCGCGTGGCGGTCGGTCGGCGTTTCGGCACGATCGTCACCTCCTCGGCCGGCTACCCGCTCGACAAGACCTATTATCAGACCGTCAAGGGCATGGTGACGCCGCTCGACATCCTCGCGCCCGGCGGCACGCTGATCATCGCCTCGGAATGCTCCGAGGGCTTCGGCTCGGCCGAGTTCAAGGAGGCCCAGCGCCGCCTGGTCGAACTCGGCCCCGATCGCTTCCTCGCGACGCTGACGGCGAAGAACCTCGCCGAGATCGACGAGTGGCAGACCGAGATGCAGCTCAAGCCGATGCGCAAGGGCCGCATCCAGCTCTACACGACAGGTCTCGATCCCGAACTGCGCGCGCTGACCGGCGTCGAGACGATCGCATCCGTCGCCGAGGCGGTGCGCGCCAGCATCGCGCGCAGCGGCGATCGCGGCGTGGCGGTGATCCCGGAAGGCCCCTATGTCGTGCCGGTCGCGGAGGCCAGCGCATGACGCAAGACGCCGCCGCCGCGCCGGCGGCGGGGCGCAGGACCATCGCCGTGATCGGCGGCGGCCCCGCGGGGCTGATGGCGGCCGAGAGCCTCGCCGCCGATCACGACGTGACGGTCTTCGATCGCATGCCGGGCGTCGGCCGGAAATTCCTGATGGCCGGGCGCGGCGGGCTCAACCTGACCCATGGCGAGCCGCGCGCGGCCTTCGTCGCGCGCTATCGAGAGGCTGCGGCGCGGCTGGAGCCGATCGTCGCCGAATACCCGCCCGAGGCGCTGCGCGCCTGGTGCGAGTCGCTCGGCCAGCCGACCTTCGTGGGGAGCAGCGGCCGCGTCTTTCCGCTGGCGATGAAGGCCTCGCCGCTGCTGCGCGCCTGGCTGCGGCGGCT
>JBIKXN010000527.1:0-2689 GCA_044355765.1 Alphaproteobacteria bacterium | reverse complement strand
GCGCTCGTCCTCGGCTCGGGCGCGCTGCTCGACATCCCGCTGGCGGCGCTGGCGCGCGAATTTGCCGAGGTCGTGCTGGTCGACGCGGCGCATCCGCTCCACGCACGGCTGCAGGCGTGGCGGCTGGGCAATGTCGTCGTCCGGCCGCTGTCGCTGGTGGCGGCGGACGCGCATCCGCCTGCCTATCGGTCCTGGCGGACGGAACTGCCGCCGGCCGACTACGTCGTCGCCTCGATGCTGCTGTCCCAGTTGCCGCCGCCGCGCGCCGCGGATCCGGGCACGGCATGGCGCCATGCGCTGATCGCCGCGGCGCTCGACGACCTGGTGCGGGGCGGCGAGGCGCTATGCGTGATCACGGAGACTGCGCGCATCGTCCGTCCGCGCGGCGGCCGCGCGCGCAGCGAAGATCCGCTGGCCGGCGTGGTCCCGCCGCCGGCGCTCGGCGCCTGGGACTGGGATCTGGCCCCGCCGGGCGAGGGCGTCGACGGCGCGCAGGTGGTGCTGCGCGTCGCCGCCTGTCTGCGGCCGGCCGAAGCCGCGTCCTGGCTCGTCGATACCGCTCCGCCAGCGCGTCCCTGACGCGCGCCGGGCGCGACGGCCACGGCGGGCCATGGTATGTTTATTGCGTGGCGGCGATCGCGCGAGGCCGGCCGGTCGGGCGGCAGGTTTCGTGCGAGGGAGACGCGATGGCGCGCGAAGCGTTCGACGAGATGGGCCCCCCGGGCGAGTGCCGGCCGCAATACGCGCGGATCCGCGACTGGCTGTCCGCGTCTTCGCCCGAGGCCATGGAGACCCGTCGGCGCGAGGCCGAGTTCATCTTCCGCCGGACCGGAATAACCTTCGCCGTCTACACCGAGGGCGGCGACCCCGAGCGCCTGATCCCCTTCGACGTCATCCCGCGCGTGCTCGACGGGCGCGAATGGGAATTCCTGTCGCGCGGGTTGACGCAACGCGTCAAGGCGCTCAACGCCTTCATCGCCGACATGTACGGCGCCCAGGACTTCCTGCGCGCCGGACGCATTCCCGCCGACCTGGTGCTGCGCAACCCCGGCTTCCTCGAGCCGATGCGCGGCCTCTGCGTCGCGCGCGACGTCTATACCCATGTCGCGGGGATCGACGTCGTGCGGGTGTCGGCCGACGAGTTCTACGTCCTCGAGGATAATTGCCGCACGCCGTCCGGCGTCTCCTACATGCTCGAGAACCGCGAGGCGATGACGCGGCTCTTCCCCGACCTGCTGACGCGCTGCCGCGTGCGGCCGGTGTCGCATTATCCCGACCTGCTGCTCGACACGCTGCGCTCGGTGGCGCCGCCCAACTGCAAGGGCGATCCGACCGTGGCGCTGCTGACGCCGGGCCAGTTCAACAGCGCCTATTACGAGCATTCCTTCCTCGCCGACGAGATGGGCATCGAACTGGTCGAGGGCGTCGATCTCGTGGTCCAGGACCTGGTCGTGTACATGCGCACCACGCGCGGACTGCAGCGCGTCGACGTGCTCTACCGTCGCATCGACGACGCCTTCCTGGACCCGCTGGCCTTCCGGCCCGATTCGGTGCTGGGCGTGCCGGGGATCATGGCCGCCTATCGCGCGGGCAACGTCACCATCGCCAACGCGCCGGGCGCCGGGATCAGCGACGACAAGGCCGTCTACACATTCGTCCCGGAGATGATCCGCTTCTATCTCGGCGAGGAGCCGATCCTGAAGAACGTGCCGACCTGGCGCTGCAGCGAGCCCGAGGGGCTCGCCTACGCGCTCGACCATCTCGACGAGCTGGTGGTCAAGGACGTCGCCGGATCGGGCGGCTACGGCATGCTGGTCGGGCCGCACGCCACCGCCGCCGAGCGCGCCGAATTCGCGGCCAGGCTGCGCGCGAAGCCCGACGGCTACATCGCCCAGCCGACGCTGGCGCTGTCGACCTGCCCGACCTTCGTCGGCAACGGCGTGGCGCCGCGCCATGTCGATCTGCGGCCCTATCTGCTGGTCGGCAAGGAGATCCGGCTGGTGCCCGGGGCGCTCACGCGCGTGGCGCTGCGCGAAGGCTCGCTGGTCGTCAACTCGAGCCAGGGCGGCGGCACCAAGGACACCTGGGTGGTCGAGGCCTAGGCGATGCTGAGCCGCACCGCCGACAATCTCTTCTGGATGGCGCGCTACATCGAGCGCAGCGAGAACCTCGCGCGGCTGCTCGATGTCGGGCTGCGCATGGCGAGCCTGTCGCAGGAGGCGGGCGGCGACGCCAGCGAGTGGCGCTCGACACTGGTCGCGGCCGGCTGCGAGGCGAGCTTCGGCGCCAGCGGTCGCGCGCCGACCGCGCAGGCGGTGATCGACCACCTCACGCGCGATCCCGGCAACCCGTCCTCGATCCTGGCCTGTCTCGAGATGGCGCGGCGCAACGCGCGCACCGATCGCACCGGCATCACCACCGACATGTGGGAGGCGGTGAACTCGGCTTGGCTCGAGGCGCGGAACCTGCGCGAGGAGGATTTCGCGGTCGAGAGCGTCCGCCGGTTCCTCGAATGGGTGAAGGGGCGCTCGCTGCGCTTCGGCGGCGCGGCGCTCGGCACGATGCTGCGCAACGACGCCTACTGGTTCACGCGGCTGGGCATGGCGATCGAGCGCGCCGACAGCACCGCGCGCATCCTCGACGTCAAGCACCAGGCGCTGCTGCCGCGCGCGGGCGACGGCGGCGGCAC
>JBIKXN010000120.1:0-9103 GCA_044355765.1 Alphaproteobacteria bacterium | reverse complement strand
TTTCCGCGACGCCATCGGCTCGGGTCGCAAGCTGGGCGCGGAAGGCAAGCGCGGCTACCAGATGGACGCCGCCAACGGCGACGAGGCGCTGCGCGAGGTCGCGCTCGACATCGCCGAGGGCGCCGATATGGTCATGGTCAAGCCGGGACTGCCCTATCTCGACGTCGTCCGTCGCGTGAAGGACATGTTCGGCATGCCGACCTTCGCCTATCAGGTGTCGGGCGAATACGCGATGATCGCCGGCGCCATCGAGCGCGGCTGGCTCGACCGCGCCGCAGCCGCCGAGGCCTTGCTGTGCTTCAAACGCGCCGGCGCCGACGGCATTCTCACCTATTTCGCGCTGGAGATCGCGTCCTCGCTGCGCGCGTGAGCCTCAGCCCGGGGCCAGAAACCGGGCGATCGCGTCGATCTGGTCCGACGCCATCAGCGCCGGCGCATGCCCACATGCCTCGAACTCGGCGCAGCTTACCCGCGCGGGATCGCGCCGCGCCATCTCGGCCATGGTCTGCGCCAGAAGCAGATCGGACTCGGCGCCCCGCAGCACCAGCACCGGGCACGTGACGCGCTCCCACACCGGCCAGAGATCGATGTCGGCGGCGGGCGCCGCCCGGAACGCCGTCCCGATCGCCGGATCGTAATGCAGACGCCACGCGTCGCCGTCCCGCACCGCGCCATGGACCGCGAGATGGCGCCACTGCGCGTCGCTCAGCCTGCCGAACGGGGCGGCGACGACCCGCAGATACGCCTCGACCTCTTCGAGCGACGCGAAGCGCGGCGCATTGCCGACATAGCTCCCAACGCGTTCGAGCGCGGCCCTGGGAACGAACGGACCGACATCGTTCATCACCAGACGCGCGATCGGCGTCCCCGGCTGGGCCGCCAGCACCATGCCGACCAATCCGCCGAGCGACGTGCCGACCCAGTCGACCTGCGGGGCGTCGAGACGCGCGATCAGCGCCGCCATCGCGGCAAGATAGGTGGGCGACACATACAGGGCCGGATCCGGCAGCCAGTCGCTGGATCCGCGCCCGGGAAAATCCACCGCGACCACGCGACGACCTGCGGCTGCCAAAGCCTTCGCCAGCGCGTCGAAATCGCGCGCGTTCCGCGTCAGGCCATGTGCGCAGACGACCGGACGTCCATGGGTCGGGCCCCATTCGGCGTAGCCGAGATCGAAAAATCCCGGTCCAAGCAGGACGGGAACCTTGCGCAGCTGCGGTATCATGACGCGACCCTACACCGTCCGCCCGGCATGCGCCGCAGCGATATCGCGCTGGACATGGCTTCGCGGCCGCCGCTACACCGCTCGTTGTCGTGCCCTCCACGTTCCTCGCGCGCCTCGATCCGAGGCTCCTGCCCGTCGCAGCCGCGATCCTCGCGCCCCTGACCTGGTCGATCGGCGGCGTGGTGATGCGCAGCGTCGAGACCGCAGGTGCCTGGGAACAGGCAAGCTGGCGCGCGCTCGGCGGCGCCCTCGCGCTCGCGCTCCTCCTCGCCCCGCGCGGCGGCGGCCGTGTCGCCGCGGACATCCGCGCCGCTGGTTGGGCGGGACTTGCCAGCATGGCATGCGTCGGCGGCAGCTTCGTCGTGCATGTCCTGGCGATGAACGCGACCAGCGTCGCCAATGTCCTGTTCCTGCAGACCGCCAGTCCGCTGCTGATGCCGCTGCTCGCCTGGCTGGTCCTGCGCGAGCGCCCCCAGATGCTGACGGTCGCGGCCGCCGCGATCGCGATCGCCGGCCTCGCTCCCATCGTCGCCGCCTCCGCGGGACAGGGTCGGATCGCCGGCGACCTGCTCGCCCTCCTGTCCGCGGCCTGCGGCGCGATCAATGTCCTGATCGTCCGCCGGATGCGCGGGATCGACCTGATCCCCACGACGACCGCCGCCGCCCTGCTTGCCGCGATCGTGGCTGCGAGCTTCGGCTCGGCGCTCGGCGTGTCGGCCGGCGACGCGGTCGCGCTGATGGCGCTTGGCGCGCTGCAGATCGCCGTCGGGCTGAAGCTCTTCTTCTTCGCCCTTCGCCACCTGCCCGCTGCGCCCGTGGCCTTGCTCACGCTGCTCGAACCGGTCGCCGGTCCACTCCTGGTCTGGGCGATCGTCGGCGAGGTACCGCCGGACGCGACGCTGCTCGGCGGCGCGATCGTCGGTGCCGCGATGCTGCTGTCGATTACCGCCGCGGGCCGTTCCGCGCGCCGCGGCGTGGCCGCGTCGTGACGGCGGCGGAGGATCCGCGCGCCAGGCGCCGGCGCGGCATCGCCCTGGCGCTGCTCGCCAATCTCTGTTTCAGCACCGGCGGACTTTGGATCCGTGCGCTGGACGTGCCGCCTGGCGGCTTCGAGATCGTGTTCTGGCGATCCGCCTCGATGACCGCAGCACTGGCCGTCTTCCTCTTTGCGTGGCACGGCCGCGCGACCGCCGCCCGGATCCGCGCCGTCGGCTTCTGGGGCTTCGTGTCGGCCTGCTGCCTGGCGGCCACGTTCTTTGCCTTCATCCTGTCGGTCACCCGCACCACAGTCGCGAACACCACGCTGGTCATGAGCCTCACGCCGCTGCTGGGCGCCGTCGCGGGCGTCGTCTTCCTGGGCGAGCGTGTCGCGGTCCGGACCTGGATCGCCATCGCCGTCGCCGGCGTCGGGCTCGCGACGATGCTGCTGGACTCGCTCAGCGGCGACGGGGTCGCCGGCATCCTGATCGCGCTCGGCGTGCCGGTCGCCTTCGCCGCGAACATCGTCATCAATCGTCGCCACGGCGTGGCCACCGACATGGTGCCGACGGTTCTGATCGCCGGACTTGTCTCGCTGCCGCTCGCCCTGCCGCTTGCGCTGCCGCTGGAGGCCAATCCGCGCGACGCCGCGACGATCCTGGCGATGGGCATGTTCCAGCTGGCGCTCGGCTGCATCCTGCTCACGCTCGCCATGCGACACCTGCCGGCGGCGGAGGTCGGCCTTTTCACTTTGCTGGAGACCGTCCTGGCCCCGCTCTGGGTCTGGCTCGCCTTCGGCGAACAGCCGTCGCCCATGGCGCTCGCCGGTGGCACGCTGATCGTCGGCGCCCTGCTCGCCAACAGCCTGCTGGCAAGAGCCACCGATGGCCGGCCGCCCCGCCCCTGAACGCCCCGGTCGACGCCGGTGGATGCGCCGCACCCTGGCGCTGCTCTTCGGCGTGCTGGCTGTGGTCGTCCTCGGTGGGCCGCCCGCCGCCTGGATATGGGCGGAGCGTTCCGTGCCACCGCGCGCCGCCACCGCGAGGATCGAGGGGCTGTCGGCGCCCGCACGGGTGATCCGCGACCGCAACGGCGTCGCGCATGTCTTCGCCGCGACCATCGAAGACGCCATGGCGGCGCAAGGCTTCGTCCATGCCCAGGACCGCTTCGCCCAGATGGACGCGATGCGGCTGGTCGCTCGCGGCCGGCTGGCCGAGCTGGTCGGCGCGCCGGGCGTGGCCAGCGACCGGTTCATGCGCGGGCTCGATCTGCGCGGCCGGGCAGAACGCGCGCTCGACGCGATGTCGCCGGAGAACCGCCGCGCGCTCGACGCCTATGCGCGGGGCGTGAACGCCTTTCTTGAATCGGGGCAGGCGGCGCGGCCGCTCGAGCTGCGCCTCGCCGGCCGTGTTCCGGAACCCTGGCTGCCGCTCGATTCCCTGCTCTGGGGCGAGATCATGGCGATCCATCTCGCGGGCAACTGGCGCGACGAACTTGCCCGGATGCGATTGCTCGCCGCCGGCCACGACGCGCGGCTGATCCGGCTGCTGTGGCCGGATTGGCCGGCCGACCCGGCGACGTCGCTGGCATCGCTGCCGGCGGGCTGGGATCCCGAGCGCCTGGGCGCCGCGATCGCCGCCACGCCGCCGCTACCCGATCCGCCGCACGCGTCCAATGGCTGGGTGTTCTCCGGCGCACGCACGCATAGCGGCAAGCCGCTGCTTGCCAACGATCCGCATCTGCAGCTCGGCGCGCCGGGCGTTTGGTATCTGCTGCGTCTGGAAGCGCCCGGTCTGACGCTGGCGGGCGCCAGCGCGCCGGGGGTTCCTGGCGTCGTCCTGGGCCATAACGGCCATGTCGCCTGGGGGATGACGACGACCGGTGCGGACGCGTTCGACCTGGTGCTCGAGAAGCTTGCCCCCGGGGGCGCGGGGTTCATGGGGCCGTCGGGTCAGGAGGCGTTCGCCGTCGCGACCCACGAGATCAGGGTCAAGGGGGAGCGCGAGCCGCGGCGGGTGCAGGTTCGCCGCACGCCCAACGGCGTCGTCCTCGCCGACATCCTGGCCAGCGACGTCGAGGCGGCCCCCCAGGGCCATGTGCTGGCGCTGCGCGCCGCGCTCGACCTGGGTGTCAACACCACGGGCGACGCCCTGCTGCGGATGATCCGTGCGCGCGACGTTGCCGGACTTCTCGACGCGGCGCAGGGCTGGCGCGCGCCGGTCCAGAACCTCTTCGCGGCCGATCGCGACGGACGGATCGCGCTGGCCGCAATCGGCGCCGTGCCCGTGCGCCGGGGCGGCGACGGATCGCTGCCGGTGCCTGGCTGGGACGAGGCGTATGGGTGGAGCGGCACGATCCCGTCAGTATCGATGCCTCGCGCCGTTGATCCGCCCGGCGGCGTGCTGATCAATGCCAATAACCGCCTCATCCCGGACCATGCGGGGATGCGGATCACCGGCGATTGGGATGCGCCATATCGCGGACTGCGGCTGCACGAAGGGTTGGCCACCGCGACCGGACAGACCGTCGCGCATGCGAGCGCCTGGCAGATGGACGCGGTATCCGTGTTCGCGCGCGACTTTCTCGGGGCGAGCGCGGGATGGAGCCCGGAAGACCCCGAACTGGCCGCTGCCCTGGCGCTGCTGCGCCAGTGGCCCGCCACGATGCACCGCGACCGTCCCGAGCCTCTCGTCTTCAACGCCTGGATGCGGGCCTTGCGCCGCTCCACCCTCGCGCAACTGCTCGGCGAGGCGGATGCGGCGACGCAGGCTGCCGGCCGCGAGGCGCCCGCTCTGCTGATGGCCGTCGCCGCGGGCGATCCGTGGCTCTGCGCGCGCCTCGACTGCGAGGCCGCGCTCGCGCGCAGCCTGCGCGACGCGCTTTCCGCACTGGCCCGCCGTTATGGGCAGCGGATCGAGGACTGGCGCTGGGGGAAGGCTCATGCCGCGACCTTCGAGAACCCCGTCTGGCGCTCGGTTCCGGTCCTGTCCTGGCTATTCGGGTTCCGGGTGCCGGTCGACGGCGACAACTTCACCGTCAATCGGGCGACCCCGAGAAACGCCGCCGACCTGACCGAGTTTCCGGCCATCCATGGGGCCGGCTTCCGGGCGATCTACGACCTGTCCGATCTCGACCGATCCCTGTTCGCGATCGCTCCGGGGCAATCCGGTCACCCGACATCCCGGCATTGGGGCGACCTGGCCGCCCGGTGGGCGTCGGGCGCCAGCCTGGCGATCGTCGGCGGTGCCGAGGATCTGGAAAGGCATGGCGCGAATTTAGATCTCCGTCCGCCTTGACCCGCTAACCCGCCGTCCGCACATCGTATTCGTGCGGCGGGCAACGTTCCGTTAACGACATTTGGCCATAATCGATGGTCAGATTCCACGCGGCGAGGACAAGGCGACCATCCGACCATGGCGGGACCGGAGAAGAACGGCGAACGGCCGATCCTGATCGTCAAGAAGAAAGGCCATGGCGAACACGGCCATCACGGCGGCGCGTGGAAAGTCGCCTACGCCGATTTCGTGACGGCGATGATGGCCTTCTTCCTGCTCCTGTGGCTGCTCAACGTGACGACATCCGAGCAGAAGGACGGGATCGCGAACTACTTCATGCCCGACTCGGTGTCGCGCTCGAACTCGGGCGGCGGCGGTGTGCTCGGCGGGGTGACGATATCTCCGGGGGAGATGGAGCGGCGCTCCGGAGGGATCGTGCTTTCCATCCCGCAGGCACCGGACGCCGAAGAGCAGGAAGCCCCGCCCGACAGCGAAGGCGAAGGCAAGCCGCCCGAATACACGGACCCGAAGGAACCGGCGCAACGCCTCAGCATCGCGGCAATCTCGGCGCGCGAACGGGACCGCGACCGGGAAAACGACAAGGACAAGGACAAGGACAAAGACAAGGATAAGGATAAGGACAAAGACAAGGACAAGGACGGAACCGTCAGTAACCAACGCCTGCGCGAGCAGCTGGCGCGTCAGGAAGAAGAGAGTTTCCGCAAGGCGGAAGCCGAATTGCGCCAGGCCATCCAGGACATTCCGGATCTCAAGCAGCTGGCCGAGAACCTGATCATCGACCGCACGCCCGAGGGGCTGCGCATCCAGATCGTCGACCAGGGGCGCTATTCCATGTTTCCGCTGGGTTCCTCGGTTCCCCAGGACCACACGCGCAAATTGCTTGCGGCCGTGACGCAGATCGTCCAGCGTCTGCCGAACCAGATCGCCGTCACCGGCCACACCGACGCGCTCCAGTTCCAGAACAACAACCGCAATTACGGGAATTGGGAGCTGTCGACCGACCGCGCGAATTCGAGCCGGCGCATCCTGCTGGAGACGGGCCTGCCGCGCGAGCGCATCAACCGCGTCGTCGGCAAGGCGGAGCACGAGCCGCTCTTCCCCGAAAACCCCAACGATCCGCGAAACCGGCGGATCTCCATCGTTCTCCTGCGCGAAAACCCCTTGCAGGGGGTGAATTGAGACCGATCCGGCCTTGCGGCCTGCCGAGTTCCGCTTCAAGCTTCGGTCCTGCCTGCAAACGGAGTTGAGCGCGGACACGCCCAGATGGTCCAGACGCCGGTGACATCCCAGCCCCGGCCCGACCCGGGCAGGACCGAGCCGTTCATGCTCGAGCCTGCCGCGCGGCGTGGCGTGCTGACGCGGCGGGCCGTCGCCTACCTGATCGATCTCGCCATCATCGGCTTCCTCTGGCTGGCCGCCAGCTTCGTCGTGGTCACGCTCAGCATCGTCTCGTTCGGACTGCTCTCCCCCAGCACGGCCCTGCTGGTGCTGGTTCCGGCCGCCTATCATGTCCTGACCGTCGGCCTGCAGGGCGCGACATGGGGCCAGGCGCTGCTCGGATTGACCGTCTGCGATCGCGCGGGAGGTCGGCCGGCACTGCTGCAGGCGCTGGTGCTGACAGCGGCCTTCTATCTGACCGTGCCGACGACGGGGGGACTGGCGCTGCTGGCCGTCTTCTTCATTCCCGGACGGCGAACCCTGCACGATGCGCTGTCCGGGACCGTGGTCGTGCGGCGTGACGAAGCGCCCGCTGCGGGCTGGGACCGATGAGCCACCCGCCCTCCGCCGCGGCGCCACGCTTCTACTACTCGGCGCCGGCTCCCTGTCCCTATGTGGACGGCAGGACCGAGCGCCGGATCTTCGCCGACATCTCCGGTCCCAATGCCGCCTTCAGCTACGACCTCCTCTCGGAAGCGGGGTTCCGGCGCTCGCTCGGCTTCGCCTATCGTCCGGCCTGTCCAAGCTGTCGCGCCTGCGTGGCGGTCCGGATTCCAGTCCGCGAGTTCGTTCTGGAGCGGCCCTGGCGCCGTGTCCTGGCCAGGAATGCGGACATAACGATCGCCTGGCGACCGGCCAAGGCGACCGCCGAGCAGTACGAACTGTTCCTGCGCTATCAGCGCGGCCGGCACGCCGGAGGCGACATGGCGTCCATGGATCGCGGCGAGTATCGCGGCATGGTCGAAGTCGGGGCGATCGAGAGCGCCATCGCGGAATTTCGGGACCCGGCGGGCCGGCTCGTCGCAGCGGCGCTCGTCGATCGGATGGCGCGCGGATTTTCGGCCGTCTACACCTTCTTCGATCCGGATATGGCCACACGGAGCCTAGGAACGCTGGCCATAGTGTGGATGGTCGAACAGGCGCGCGACGAGGGTCTCGACCATGTGTATCTGGGCTACTGGATCGCCGAGAGCCCCAAGATGTCCTACAAGTCGAGATTCAAGCCGCTGGAGGCGCTGACCGTCGAAGGCTGGCGACCGATGCCCTCTCGCCCGACCGACTGACGCGCCGCGAGGACCAGCAACCGGGGCCGGTTGCATCGAATGGGTGATATCTGTAGGTTCCCGCCCCATTTCCGGGATCGGTCCGCGCAGTCGGGCAGGTCACCGGGACAAACCAGCGCGCGCCATCCCCCGGCGCGCATCGCCCAGCAACGAACCGGGAGGTATCCCTCACATGAAGCGTCGTTCCTTGTTCAAGAATGCCGGCACCTATGGCGTTGCCGGAGTCGCCGCCGCGGCGGCGACGACGATCGCCGCCCCGGCGATCGCCCAGGGCCGCATCGAATGGCGCATGGGCACGTCCTGGCCGAAGGGCATGGGCGGCGTCCAGACCGGCGCCGAGCGTCTTGCCGCCAATATCGGCCGCATGACCGACGGCAAGCTCACGATCCGCGTCTTCTCGGCCGGCGAAGTCGTTCCCGCGCTGCAGGGCTTCGACGCCGTCTCGTCGGGCACGCTCGACTGCTACCACGACGCGTCCTACTACCATATCGGCAAGAACCAGGGCTGCCAGTTCTTCACCTGCGTGCCGTTCGGCTTCACCGCGAACGAGCAGGCTGCGTGGATCAACCATGGTGGCGGCCAGGCTCTCTGGGACAAGCTCTATGCGCAGTACAACCTGAAGGCCTTCATCGCCGGCAATACCGGCACGCAGGCCCTCGGCTGGTACCGCACCGAGGTGAAGAGCGTCGACGACTACAAGGGCAAGAAGCTGCGCATGCCCGGCTGGGGCGGCGCGGTGCTCGCCAAGCTCGGCGCCCAGCAGGTCGTGCTGCCCGGCGGCGAGATCTTCGCCGCGCTGCAGTCCGGCGCGGTCGACGGCGCGGAGTGGATCGGGCCGTACAACGATCTGGCCCTCGGGTTCCATCAGGTCGCCAAGATCTGCTACGGTCCGGGTTTCCATGAGCCGGGTTCGTCGCTGCAGATGATGATGAACAAGGCCAAGTGGGATGCGCTGCCCAACGACCTCAAGGCCGCGGTCCAGGTCGCCTGCGGCTGGGCCCATGACGACATGTGGGCGGAGTACACGATCCGCTCGGCAGAGGCGATGAACGTCCTGCGCAACCAGCATGGCGTCCGCTTCCTGCGTACCCCGCGCGACATCC
>JBIKXN010000119.1:0-9121 GCA_044355765.1 Alphaproteobacteria bacterium | reverse complement strand
CTGCGCGGGCGCCGGCCGGGTCTCGGGCGTGGCGCCGGCCGCGCGACGCGGCAGGTCGCCGAGGCGGGCCAGCTGCGCCGGCTTCATCGGCTCTAGGTCGAGATGCCGCTGCACGAAGAGCTGCAGTCTCTGCGGCTGGTTGTGGTGGCTCCACTCCGCGCGAAGCACGTGGATGTTGCGGTGCTCGGCGGCGATCTGGCGGTTGAGCCGGGCGAGCTCGTCGTCCATCTCCTGGACGACGTGCTTGAGCTGGAACAGGCCGGTGCCGATGACGCCCGCGAGCGCGATCCAGACCAGGGTCGCGGCGCGCATCATGGGCCATCTCCCGCGCCGCGGCCCCAGGCCGGGGCGTCGGTGCGGCGGGCCACCCGCAGCCGCGCCGAGCGGGCGCGCGGATTGCCCGCGATCTCGGCCGGCGTCGGCTCCAGCGCCTTGCGGCCTTCCAGGTCGAAGCTCGGCGCGCTGCCGACGCGCACCGGCGCGTAGCGCGAGACGCCGTCGCCGCCGCTGCGCGCGCGCAGGAAGCGCTTGACGATCCGGTCCTCGAGCGAATGGAAGCTGACCACCGCGATGCGTCCGCCCGGCCGCAGGACGCGTTCCGCCGCGGCAAGCCCGCGCTCGAGCTCGCCCAGCTCGTCGTTCACGCGAAGCCGAAGGGCCTGGAAGGTGCGGGTGGCCGGATCGATACCGTCCTTCGCTCGCGGGACCACGCGCCGCACGATCTCCGCGAGTTCCAGGGTGCGGCGGATCGGCCCTCGTCCGCGCGCCGCGACGATGGCCCGTGCAACGCGGCGCGCATGCCGCTCTTCGCCCAGTGCCGCAAACGTCTGCGCGAGTTCCTGCTCGGGTGCGGTGTTGACGATGTCGGCGGCTGTGGCACCTGACGTCTCCATTCGCATGTCGAGCGGCCCATCCGCCCTGAAGCTGAAACCCCGCGCCGCATCGTCGATCTGCGGCGACGACACGCCGAGATCGAGCGCGACGCCGTCGACCGGCGGCGCCGAACGCGCCTCCAGCAGGCTGTCCATCTCGCCGAAGCGGCCGGCGATCATCGTCAGTCGCCCCGGATAGGTTTCGGCGAGGGCGAGCCCGTGCGCGATCGCCTCGGGGTCGCGGTCGATGGCGTAGACATGCGTGCGCGCGGCGTCGAGCAGCGCGCGGGTGTAGCCGCCGCGGCCATAGGTGCCGTCGACCATCACGGCGCCGTCGCGCGGCGCCAGCGCCGCGGCGACCTCCGCGATCATGACCGGCGCGTGGAGCGCCGTCACCGCGCGGCCCCTGGCGCCAGACGGGCGCGCAGGGCCGCCTGATGCGTGGCGAACGCGTCGGGGTCCCAGATCTCGAAATAGGAGCCGCGTCCGGCGAAAAGCGCGGTGCCGCCAAGGCCGGCGTAGTCGATCAGCTGGCGCGGCAGCACGGCCCGCCCGTCGGGATCGGGCTCGACTGGATGGATCTCGGGCAGCGCCACGGTGGCGAGGGTGGGGTCGCCGATGCCGAAGGCCGCCATCGGGCTCTGGGCGGCGGTCAGCTGTTCGATCAGCTGGGCGGTCACGCAGTGGATCGAGCGTGCCGTCGGGGACTCGAAGGCCAGGAACTCGCGCGACCCGAACTCGGCCAGCGTGGTGCGAAAGGCGGCCGGGATCGAGACGCGCCCCTTGGCGTCGATCTTGAAAGTGAACTTGGAGAGGAACGCCCGCATCCCGCCCCGCCATCCCGGTTTTGCCGCCCGTCCGGGCCGTCCGGACGCGCTCGTTTCCGACCCGCGGCGATCGGGTTTGGGACCTCGCCGACGGGACGGAATGGGATAGCATGGGAAAATATGGGAGTCAAAGGGACTAGGCGGAAAAACCTGCGTCTTCAGGCTTCAGTCATCTCGGAAAATCATATTGCAACCATATGACTTAATTGAAGTTCCTGAATTGTTCCAAATCCGGATGCGGTCGCTGCGCGCCGAAGGGAAAGCGCCAGACGGTCTGTAAGCCGGGTTCTGTGCCCCGTTCGCTAGAACGGGCGACGACCATTCCTCTGGGACGCCTGTCGCCAGGCGCCTCGCGCGACCGACCCGGGCGGCAGCCCGGAAACAAGCCTGCCCCCGGCCGGCGAACCGGCCGGGAGCGCGCCGCCCCTATTTGGTCTTGCTCCGGGTGGGGTTTGCCATCGCCGGTCCCGTCGCCGGGACCGCGGTGCGCTCTTACCGCACCATTTCACCCTTGCCCGTCCCGTCGCCGGGACGTCGGCGGTGTCCTTTCTGTTGCACTTTCCCTGGGTTCGCACCCGCCGGGCGTTACCCGGCACCCTCGTTTCCGTGGAGCCCGGACTTTCCTCGAGCGACGCGAACGCCGCCCGCGGCCGTCCGACCGTCTGGCGCGCGCATCTACGGGCCGGGCCGCGCGGCGGTCAAGCGTGGCGCGCGCCGCTGTCCGGTCAGGGTCTCGTAGGCCAGGTTCACGGCGACGAGGCGGTCGCGGGCATGGGCGACGAATTCCGGCGGCATGCCTGCCGCCACCAGGCGGTCGGGATGGAGGTCGCGGACGAGCGCGCGCCATGCCGCCTTGATCTCGGCGAGCGGCGCGTCCGGCGCGACGCCGAGCACGACGTGCGGTGCGGCGCCGTGGTCGCCGCCGCGGCCGGCGCGGATGCGCGCGAAGCTGCGCGCGTCGAGGCCCATGGCGCTGGCGGTCGCCTCGAGGAAGCGCAGCTCGCTGTCGTGCACGCCGCCGTCCTGCTCGGCGATCAGGAAGAGCATGTCGAGGATCTCCTCGCACATGACCGGATCGTCGGCGAACATCCGTCCCAGCTTGCGCGCGTAGGTTTCGAAGCCGCTCGTGCTCCGGCGCGCAAGGTCGAAGACCCGCGCCACTTCGGCGAGGCGCGCGCGATCGACATGGAAACTCTCGCGGAAAACGCGGATCTCGTCATGGGTGACGCGGCCGTCGGCCTTGGCCATCTTGGCGGCGAGCGCGATCACCGCGACCGCGAAGGCGACGCTGCGCTCGGGCGGCTGCCTGCGTCCGCCGCAGAACAGCGCCCGGAAGCCGGCGACCAGCCGCCGCCAGATCGGCAAGTCCGAATCCATGGTGGAGGATATTGGATCGGGTGCCACGCCCGCCAGTTCTCTCGGGCGATGGTCCGCTTGACATCCGCTGGGGCGAGGGGTTCCATCCGCGCGCGATGACGACGTGTGGATCGATCCAGCGACGACGATGACGGCAGGGCGCCCGGCCGGGTGCCCGTGTGTCGCCGCGCCCCTGCGCGGCTTCGACGATCCCAGGATGCCCGGGGCGGTCGCGCGGCCCCGCCGGGCACGCGTCCATCGACGAGTTCCCCGCCATGACACTGCCTCCCGGCTTCCGGCTGGAAGACGAACGTCCGGCCGACGCGGCCGACATCGAAACGCTGCTCGATATCGCCTTCGGGGCGGATCGGCGCACCAAGCGTTCCTATGCCTATCGCCGCGGCGTCGACAGCGTCGTCGCGCTGCGCCGCGTGGCGCGCGATCCGGCGGGACGCCTGGTCGGGACGCTGCGCTTCTGGCCCGTGGACGTCGATCGCGGCGACGGGGCTGCTTCATACCCGGCCCTGCTGCTGGGGCCGCTCGCGGTCGAGCCCGCGCTCAAGGGGCAGGGCGTCGGCCGGGCGCTGATGGCCGACGGGCTGGCGCGCGCCGCCGGCCTCGGCCATGGCCTGGTTCTGCTGGTCGGCGATCTCGCCTATTACGGCCAGTTCGGCTTCGCGCCCGCCGCTTCGCTCGGCTTCGCGATGCCGGGCGAGGCGCCGCACCGGTTGCTCTGTCTCGCGCTGCGTTCCGGCGCTGCGACGCGTCCGGGCGTGCTCGTCCCCGCGACGCCTAAGCCGGTGCCGAGCCGAACTGGGTCGTGAGCGCGTCGCGCAGGGCAGGATCGGCGAAGTCGACGATCGTGGCGTCCGCGCCCGCGGCGCGCAGCGTCGCGGCGTCGAGGCCGGTTGCGACGCCATAGGTGAAAAGCCCCGCGGCGCGCGCCGCCGCGATGCCCGAGCGCGAATCCTCGAACGCGACCGCCAGCGCGGGCGATCTGCCGAGCCGTGCGAGCGCGCTCGCGTAGGGTAGTGGATCGGGTTTGCTGCGCGCCAGTTCCTCGCCGATGACCAGCGCGTCGAAGCGGTGCTTCAGCCCCAGCGCGTCGAGGACGAACTCGGCGTTGAGCCGCGGCGCGTTGGTGACCACTGCGCGGCGCGCGCCGATGCGGTCGGCCCAGTCGAGCATCGCGCCCAGGCCAGGCAGCGGCGCCATCTCGACGGCGAGGCTTCGGAACAGCGCTTCCTTGGCGTCGGCGAAGCCCCGGCGCTGCGCCTCGTCGGTATCGGGAAACAGCCATGCGGCGATCGCCGCATTGGGATGTCCCATGATGCGCGCCGCGTAGGTCGCATGGTCGAGCGTGCGTCCGCGCGCGGCGAGCAGGCGCCGGAACGCCTCGAAATGGAGCGCGTCGGTGTCGACGATGGTGCCGTCGAGGTCGAAGAGCAGCGTGTCGCGGCGCATGCGCGGGAGGTCTCCGGTCGATCCGGTGGTCGGCGCGGCACAGCATCGATGCCGCAATGCGTTGTCAAGCACCCGCCGGTGCGCGCGGCGTAAGCGCGATGGTCGTCTTGCGGCTGCCGGACGATCGTCGCGATGCTGCGCCGCGCGACATCGACCAAGGGGGGAGCGACGATGACGATGCAGCCGATCCGGATCGCCGACGTGCCGCCGGCCATGACCGTGTTCCAGTATCTCCGCGCGCGGACCGACTATGCGGCGGCCGTGGCGGCGTGCATACCGCGCGTGGGCCGCCGCGGACGCTTCGCGTTCGACCTGGGCGGCGTCGATCTCGACGCGATCCGAGACCAGGTCGTCGCTGCGCTGGAGCGCCGCGGCTTTCGCGGCTGGCGCCATGCGGGCGGGGAGAGCCGGTCCTATGGCGGAATGTCGCTGACCTGGAACCCCGAGCATCAGGACGCCCCGGATCCCGAGGCCAGCACACTCGGCACGCCGCGCAACGCGCGCGACGCGTTCTTCTGGAACAGCACGGAAGGCCACGCGGCGCTGCGCGACTCCTATTTCGACAGCTACGGGTTCCGGCGGCGGACCGAACTCGCCGCGACCGGGCCGCTGGGCAGCTTCGTCGACGGCTTCTCGCGGAGCCTGGTGCGCAGCCGCGTCGGCGTGATCCCGGGAGCGGCGGTCGATGCCGCCGACGGCGACTATCTTGCGCGCGAGGGCTGGCACCGCGACGAACCGGTCTTCGAGACGCTGCGCCTCAACATCCCGCTCGTCACGGATCCCAATTTCGTCTTCCAGATGGCGGGCGAGCCGGCCTACCACCTGGAGACCGGACGCGCCTATACCTGGGACACCAACCGGCCGCATCGCGTGTTCTGCCGCGGGGCGACGCGCACCACGCGCATCCATCTCGTGCTCGGCTTCGCGCCCTGGTTCGACTACCTGCCGGACGAGGAAGCCTGGGTGCCGAACGCGCATTTCGGGCGCACTCATCCCTTCGACATGCTGGCGCAGGGGCTGCTGCATCCCGCGATCCGGCTGGGCACCCCGGCCGCCGCCTGAGCGCGCGGGCCATGCCGCGCGCGGCGCGCTCGTGTAGTCTCGCCCGCGCGCATGGACCAGCAGAGCAGAGAACAAGGCGATCCCGGCGCCCCGGCGCATGACGGCGTCCATCCGGTTCGCTGGCTGGTGCTGCTCGGGGTCTGGCTCGCCTACGCGGCATTCGGCCTCACCAGCGTCGCGCTGGCGCCGCTGATCGGGCCGGTGGCGCAGGATCTTGCCCTCGGACACACGGCGATGGGCACTGTGCTCGGCATGTGGCAGGCGGTGTACATCGTTGCCGCCATTCCCTGCGGCGCGCTGCTCGACCGGTTGGGCGCGCGGTATGCGATCTTTCTCGGCGCCATGATCGTCGCCGCTTCGGGACTGATGCGCGCCCTGGCGGTGGATTTCTGGACGCTGTGCCTCGCCGTCGGCCTGTTCGGCGTCGGCGGTCCGCTGGTGTCGGCCGGGGCGCCGAAGGTGATCAGCGCCTGGTTCGCCGGCGGCGCGCGCGGCCTGGCGATGGGGATCTACATCACCGGACCGTCGATCGGCGCCATGGCCGGCCTGTCGCTTACCAATGCGGTGCTGATGCCTGCAACCGGCCAGGACTGGCGCATGGTGCTGATGCTGTGGAGCGCCGTGGCCGCCGTCTGCGCCGTCGCCTGGCTGGCGCTGGCTTCGCTGCCGGCGGCGCGCATGCGCGAGACGCCGCGCACGGCCGGGCGCCGGCAGGCGCAGTTCGACGTCGTGCGCGGGCTGGCGGCGCTGCCTGCGGTGCGTTTGCTGCTGGCGATGGGCGCATGCATCTTCGCCTTCAATCACGGGCTCAACAACTGGCTGCCCGAGATGCTGCGCCATGGCGGGATGACCGCGGCCGAGGCAGGGATGTGGGCGACGATACCGACCGCGGTCGGCATCGCGGGCTCGTTGCTGATCCCGCGGCTGGCGACGCCGGAGCGCCGGGTCGCGATCCTCGCCGTGCTCGCGCTCTGCGCGGCAGCGAGCACGATCCTCCTCCACGCGGCTGCGGGGCCGTGGCTGTTCGCCGGCCTGGTCGCGCAAGGCATCGCGCGCAGCTCGCTGATGACGGTCGCGATGCTGGCCCTGGTCGAGACGCGCGGGGTGGGCGAGCGCCATGCCGGCGTCGCCGGCGGGTTGTTCTTCTCGGCCGCGGAGGTCGGTGGCGCCGGCGGCCCCATGCTGCTCGGCGCGCTGCACGACCTTACCGGCGGTTTCGACGCCGGCCTCTGGCTGCTGACCGCGCTCGCCGCGCTCCTGTTCCTCGGTGCGTTGCGGCTGCGCCGCGCGGGCGACGCCGCGCGGACGTGACGGCAGCCGGCGGCTTCGTGCCGCGCGTCCCTCAGCCGCCGCCCTCGATCGCCTCGCGCAGGATCTCGAGCTCCAGCCATTCCTCTTCCGCGGCGGCGAGTTCGCTCTCCGCCCGCGCCAGCGCCTCGCTGCGCCGCGCGAAGCCGTCGCGGTCGCGGGCGTAGAGCCCGGGATCGGCGAGTTCGGCGCCCAGCGCCGCGATGCGCGCGCGCAGCGTCTCCATGCGCGCGGGCAGGGTCTGCAAGGCGTGCCGCTGCTTGAAGCCGAGCCGCTGGCGCGCGGGCGCCGCAGGCGGCGGCGCCGACGCCTCGCTTCGCGGCGCATGGGCGCGGTCGGTCACGGACGCCGCCTTCGCCTCGACGCCACGGCCGCGCTGGGCCAGCATGTCGCTGTAGCCGCCGGCATATTCCTGCCAGCGTCCATCGCCCTCGGCGACGATGACCGAGGTCACGACGCGGTCGAGGAAGTCGCGGTCGTGGCTGACCACGATCGCCGTCCCGGGATATTCGGCGAGCAGTTCCTGCAGCAGGTCGAGCGTCTCGATGTCGAGATCGTTCGTGGGCTCGTCGAGCACCAGCAGGTTCGACGGCCGCGCCAGCGCGCGGGCCAGCAGCAGCCGACCGCGCTCGCCGCCCGAGAGCGCGCCGACGGGCATGCGCGCCTGCTCCGGCCCGAACAGGAAGTCCTTCATGTAGCCCAGCACATGCCTGGTCTGGCCGCCGACGATGACCTGGTCGCCGCGCCCGCCGCTGAGCGTATCGGCGAGCGACATCGCGGGGTCGAGGCTCTCGCGCTTCTGGTCCAGCGTGATCATGGCGAGGCCGGTGCCGAGTGCGACTTCGCCGGCGTCGGGGGCCAGCGCGCCGGTCAGCATGTTCAGCAGCGTCGTCTTGCCGGCGCCGTTTGGTCCGACGATGCCGATGCGGTCGCCGCGCAGGATGCGGGTCGAGAAGTCGCGCACGATCGGCGTTTGGCCATAGCTCTTGGCGATCCCCGTCGCGGCGATGACCAGGGTGCCTGACCCGCCGGCGTCGAACGCCGCCAGCTTCGCCGCGCCGGGCACATGGACGCGCTCGCGCCTGCGCTGGCGCAGGGCGTGGAGTTCGCCCAGGCGCCGCACGTTGCGCTTGCGCCGCGCCGAGACGCCGTAGCGCAGCCAATGCTCCTCGCGGACGATCTGGCGCCCGAGCTTGTGCGCTTCCAGTTCCTCCTGCTCGAGCACCTCGTCGCGCCACGCCTCGAAATGCGCGAAGCCCTTCTCGAGCCTGCGCGTCGCGCCGCGGTCGATCCAGACCATCGCGCGCGAAAGCGATTCCAGGAAGCGGCGGTCATGGCTGATCAGGACGAGGGCCGCGCGCAGCCGCGCGAGCTCGCTTTCCAGCCACGCGATGGCCGGCAGGTCGAGATGGTTGGTCGGCTCGTCGAGCAGGAGGATGTCGGGATCGGGCGCGAGGCAGCGCGCAAGCGCCGCGCGACGCGCCTCGCCGCCCGACAGCCGTGCCGGATCCTCGTCCCCCGTCAGGCCGAGCTGACCCAGCAGATAGCGCGCCCGGTAGGGATCGTCGGTCGGCCCGAGACCGGCCTCGACATAGGCGAGCGTGTCGGCGAAGCCGGCAAGGTCGGGTTCCTGCGGCAGATAGCGCAGCGTCGTGCCGGGTTGGAGGAAGCGCGTGCCGCCGTCGGGCTGCGCCAGTCCGGCGGCGATCTTGAGCAGCGTCGACTTGCCGGACCCGTTGCGTCCGATCAGCGCCAGCCGCTCGCCCGGGCCGACCGAGAGCCCGGCGCCGGCCAGCAGCGGGGGACCACCGTATGCGACACGGATGTCCTGGAGCAGCAGCAATGGAGGCGATGCCATGGTGCCGGTGGCGTAGCCCAGGCGCCGCCGCCGCGCCAGGGGCAAGGCGCGAGCGCCGGGCTGCTCAGGCTTCCTTCAGGCCGGCCAGGAAGGGACGCGCGGCGGTCAGCGCCTCGCGGCATTGCGGCACGGCTTCCGCGAGCACGGCATCGGGGCTGGTCGTCCCGATCCAGATCCCGATCGCGCGCGTCACAACCCACTGCCAGTCGTTCCCGAGCCGATCGACAAGCGCCGGTACGGCGGCGCTCGCGCAGGTGCCGATCTCGGCGATCACGGCCTGCGGCGCGCGTGCCGCGGCAAGCTTGTCCGCCATCTCGGCCTGGAAAGGTCCGACGACGAAGGTCGCGAACAGGAAGGCGAGCAGGTCGTTGAGC
>JBIKXN010000526.1:0-2708 GCA_044355765.1 Alphaproteobacteria bacterium | reverse complement strand
TTGGCCTCGCGCTGCAGTCGCTCGGCCTCGCTGCGCGCGCGCGCCAGGATCGCTTCGGCTTCCTGCACGGCGTCGCGCTGCTTGCGCTGGAAGTCGGCCAGCATCGCCTGCGCTTCCTCGCGCAGACGCTGCGCCTCGTCGAGTTCCTTGCGGATACGCTCGGCGCGCGCGTCGAGCCCGCCCAGGATCGCGCTCTTGAGCGGTTTCCAGACGACGACGAAGAACGCGACGAACGAGACCGCGACCCAGAGTTCGGGCTTCGCGAAGAACGACACGGCGTTCGGATCGGCCATCGGTGGAATCCGTTCTCTGCGGCGCGGGCGCTCAGGCCCGTGCCAATGCGGCCTGGGCCGCGCGCGCGGCCTCGGCGGGATCGACCTTCAGGCCGGCAACCCTCTCGACCGCCAGCGCGGCGGTTTCCGCGGCGACGCCGGCGAGATTCGCCATCGCCGCGTTGCGTGCGCCCGCGATGCGGGTCTCCGCGTCGCGGATGCGCGTCGTGAGCTCGCCGTTGAGCGCGGCCTGCCGCTCGGCGGTTTCCTTGGCGAGGGCGGTTTCGGCCGTACGGCCGACCTCCTGCGCCTTGGCGCGCGATTCGGCCAGTGCCTTCTCGTAGGCGGCGCGGGTCTGATCGGCCTCCGCCTTGAGGGCGGAGGCCCGGTCGAGGTCGTTGCCGATGCGGTCCGCACGCGCCTCGAGGACCTCGCCGATCCGCGGCAGCGCCACCTTGCTCATGATCAGGTAGAGCACGGCGAAGGTGACACCCAGCCAGAAGATCTGGCTCGGGAACCGCGACAGGTCGAACTGCGGCAGGCCCGCCTTGGCCGCATCGGCGGCCAGTCCCGGTTCGGCGGGAAGGCAGACGAGCGCGGCGGCGGCGAGGAGGAGGGCGCGGAGGATCATCGGCGATGCACCGGCGCGGAGCGCCGGCCCGTTCGTCAGGAGACGTAGACGAGGATGGCGACGACGAAGGCGAGCAGCGCGATGAACTCGGTCACCGCGAAGCCGATATACGCGAAGGTCTGGACGCTGTCCTTGGCGGCGGGGTTGCGGCCGACGGCCTGGATCAGGCTGGCCCACACCGAACCCACGCCGATGCCGGCGCCGATCATGCCGATGGCGGCGAGGCCCATGCCGATGAGCTTGGCTGCTGAAGCGTCCATGGAAGTCTTCCTTTCAGGTTTGGGTAAAGAGCGTCGGTCCGGGCGATCCGTCCGGCCTGGTCCGCCGGTCAGTGGAGATGGATCGCGTCGTTCAGATAGATGCAGGACAGGATCGTGAAGATATAGGCCTGCAGGCAGGCGACGAAGAATTCGAGCGCCGTCAGCCCGATCAGCATGCCGAAGGGCACGATGCCGGGGATGACGAAAAACGCGCCCAGCGACACCACGAAGCCGGCAAAGATCTTCAGGATGATGTGCCCGACCGTCATGTTGGCGAACAGGCGGATCGACAGGCTGATCGGTCGCGAGAGATACGAGATGACCTCGATCGGGATCAGGATCGGCGCCGACGCGATCGGCGCGCCATGCGGGAAGAACAGGCTGAAGAAATGCGTCCCGTGGCGCGCGAAGCCGATCACGGTCACGCCCAGGAAGATCAGCAGCGCGAGCGCGAAGGTCACGGCGATGTGGCTGGTGAAGGTGAAGGAACCCGGCAGCATGCCCAGCAGGTTGCCGAAGAGCACGAACGCGAAGACCGAGAAGATGAACGGGAAGTACTTGCGGCCCTCGTCGCCGACATTCTCGCGCACCATCCCGGCGATGAATTCGTAGCCGAGTTCGGCGACCGACTGCAGCCGGCCGGGGACGAGGTCGCGGCTGCGGACCGAAAACACCAGGAGGCCGGCGATCAGGGCGACCGCGATCGACATCATCAGGGCGGAGTTCGTGAACGAAAGATCCAGCGAGCCGACCGAAAGCGGCACGATGGGCTTGATGGTGAATTGATCGAGCGGGTTGGCCACGGTCGGTTATCTCGCCTCCGCGCCGGCGTTCCGAAAGCGGATCGCGCGACGCCTGTCCAATTCCTCGCCCGCCGGGGTCAGCGGACGTCCTTGCGTTCCCGTTCGCGCCGCTCGCTCGCCACGCGCGCGCGCGCCGCATCGTTGGCGCGCACCGTGCGCAGCATGTTCATCATCCCGGCGGCGAAGCCGAGGGCGAGGAACACGAGCAGCAACCAGGGGCTCGTGCCGAGCCACCGGTCCAGCGCCAGACCCATTCCCACGCCCACCGCGACCCCGGCAAGGAGGTCGACGGCGATCCGGAAGCCAATCCCGAGCTGGCCCGTGTTGCGCGCCGCGACGTCGCTCGTCGTGTCGCGCCCGGCGCTCCGCCGCTCGCGGGCCGCCGCGAGGCGGGCCGAGAACGCGTCGTCCCTGGAGGACGGCTGCGGGTCGCCGGGGTCGGTCCCGGTCATGGCGCGGGTGGTATGGTCCCGGCCGTTTTCGCGGCGCGGAAAATACGGGTGGGGGCATACCCTGTCAAGGACGAGTGACCCGATTCAAAAACCTTGATGCTCAAATGGTTAGGTGCCGGGAGCCGCATCGTCCCCGGCCCCCGGCTCAGGCCGTGGCGCGCAGGCGCTCGGCCTGGGCAAGGTCGACCGAAACGAGCTGGCTGACCCCGCGCTCGGCCATGGTGACGCCGTAGAGGCGGTCCATGCGCGCCATGGTCATGCGGTGATGGGTGACGATCACGAAGCGGGTC
>JBIKXN010000118.1:0-9176 GCA_044355765.1 Alphaproteobacteria bacterium | reverse complement strand
GCAGTTGGGCAGCACATGGCGCAGGACGGTATAGGCGGCGCCGTTGCCGATCACGCGCGAAGCCTCGACGAATTCGCGCTCGCGCAGCGACAGCACGACGCCGCGCACGACCCGGACCACGGACGGCGCGTAGGCGAGGCCGAGCGCGAGCACCAGGCTGGCCGGCGACGCGCCGGCGACGACCATCACCGCGAGCGCGAGCAGGATCCCGGGAAAGGCGAGCAGCGCGTCGTTCGCCACCATCAGCAGACGGTCGGCGACGCCGCGCGCGAAGCCCGCGAGCAACCCCATGGCGACGCCGAGGGCGAGGGCGAGGGCGACCGAGGACGCCGCGATCCACAGGCTGGTTGCGGCACCCGCCATCGCGCGCGACAGCACGTCGCGGCCGAACTCGTCGCTGCCCAGCGGGAACGCGCCGTCCGGCGGGCGAAAGCGCGCGCGCAGGTTCAGCGCCAGCGGATCCGCCGGCGTCCAGACCAGCGCCAGCAGCGCGATCGCGACAAAACCGCCGACAAGCGCCGAACCGATCCACGCATTCGCCGCGAAGCGCCTCATTGTGCGGTCACGCGCGGATCGAAGAGCGGATAGCAGAGATCGACCGCGAGATTGACGAGCACGTAGATGCCCGCGGTCAGCAGCAGGCAGCCCTGGATGACCGGATAGTCGCGGTTGAAGATCGCGTCCACCAGCAGCCGTCCCAGACCGGGAATGGTGAACACAGTCTCGAGAACGGCGATCCCGCCGAGCAGGTTGCCGAGCACGAGTCCGATCAGCGTCCAGGTCGGTCCGAAGGCATTGGGCAGGACATGGCGCGCCAGCACCCGCCGCTCGGGCAGGCCCTTGGCGCGGGCATGCGTGACGTAGTCGAGGCGCATGACCTCGACCGCGCTGGCGCGCGCCATACGCGCGAGCACGCCGGTCTCGACCAGCGCCAGCGTGACCACGGGCAGGACGAGGAAAGTCAGACCTGCCAGCGCGTCTTCCGAGACCGGCACATAGCCGACCACGGGCAGCCAGGCGAGATGCAGCCCGAAAACGAGGAGCAGCATCAGGCCCAGCCAGAAGCTGGGTATCGACAGCAGCAGCGTGGAGGCGGCGACGACGGCGAGGTCGGCGACGCCGCCCTGGCGCCATGCGGCGAAGGTTCCCGCCGGCACCGCGATGGCGACCGCCAGACCGACGGCGAGCAGGACGATGGCGGCGCTGGTCGCGAAGCGGTCCTGCAGCAATGCGGCGACCGGTTCGCCGTTGGTGAGCGCGCGGCCGAGATCGCCGGCGAGGATGCGCTCGGCCCAGAGCCAGAACTGCACCGGTATCGGACGGTCGAGGCCGAGCGCGGCGCGGGCCTCGGCGACCTGGTCGGGGCTGGCGGCGTCGCCGAGCATGACCAGGACGGGATCGCCCGGGATCAGGCGGACGAGGACGAACACCGCCGCGCCGACCAGCGCGAGGGTGGGGAGCGCCCAGAGCAGGCGGCGAAGCAGATAGCCGATCACTGCCGGGCGCTCCCCCTATGGGCGGTCAGTTGGCGAAGGACACGCCCCACAGGCGCGGCTGGCCGAGCGCCCACCCGGCATAGCCCGACACGTTGCGGCGCACGGCCCCGGTGTCGACGCTGGAGTAGAGCGCGACGATAGGCACCTCGTCGAGCAGCCGGCGCAGCAGGTCGTCGTAGATCGCCTGCCGGCGCGCGCGGTCGACCGTCGCGAAGCTCTCGCGCAGCAGCGCCTGGACCTCCGGGTTGTCCCAGGCCTTGCGCGGCTCGGTCGCCTTGGGTCCGGTGAACATGTCGAAGGACAGCGAGGGATCGAGCCGCGCCGAGAAGGTGAACACCATCGCCTGGTAGTCGCCCTTGGTGTAGCGATCGAGCAGGGCGGCCCAGTCGACGACGTCGAGCTCGATGCGGATGCCCGCGCGCTGCGCCATCGCCTGCGCCATCACCGCGATGTCGAACAGCGCGGGAAAGCGCTGCGTCGTCGCGAGACGGATCGGCTCGCCCTTGTATCCCGCCTCGGCGAGCAGACGGCGCGCCTGGTCGAGATTGGTCGCCGGAACCGCCGCATGCACCGGCGTGTGGTACGAGGATGGCGGCGGGACCGGCGACCGGTTGGCCTTCGAGCGGCCCTCGCTCACCGTGGCGACGATTTCGCCGACGTCGAGCGACAGCGCCAGCGCGCGGCGCACGCGGACGTCGGAGAGCAGCTTGTCGGTCGTCTGGAACAGGATCGCCTGCAGGTCCATGGTCGACACGCTCTCGACCTTGACGTCGTTGCGCGCGGCCAGCTCCTTGGCGTCGTTGGCCGAGACATCGGTGACGACGTCCAGATTGCCCGCCAGCAGCGCGGCCTTGGCGGCGGAGGCATCGGGCACGATCACGAAGCGGACCTTACCCACGCGCGGCGTCTTGTCCCCGGTATGACCGCTGCGCGGCTCGGTGCGCGCGGCATAGGCGTCGTTGCGGACAAGCTCGACGAACTGCCCGCGGCGCCACTCGCCGAGACGGAACGGCCCGGTGCCGACCGGCTCCTTCCACTTGCCGTCGGCATCGAGCGAATCGCGGTGCCAGATCCCGGCGCTGCCGCAGTCGACACGCGCCATCGCGGTCAGGAACAGCGCTGCCGGACGCTCGAGCCGGAAGACAACGGTGCGCGGATCGGGCGTCTCGATCGCCGTCACCTTCGACACGCCGCGGCCGTCGAACTCCGGCAGGCAGCGCCACTGCGTGGCAGGATCCATGTAGCGCTTCCACGCGAAGGCGACGTCGGCCGAGGTCAGCGGCGCGCCGTTGTGGAAACGCACGCCCTCGCGCAGCCGGAACGTGTAGGACAGGCTGTCGGCGGCCACGTCGATGCGCTCGGCCAGCATGGGACCGACCGAGGTGTCGTCGCGGAACGCCACCAGCCCCTCGACGACATGCAGCACGACGGCATCGGTGTTGCCATCGCGATTGACGCCGGGATCGGTAGAGCGGATGTCCGCGTTGAGGCGCACGCGCAGCGTGTCGGCCGCCTGCTGCGCGCCGGCGCCGCCGGCGGCGAGCGATGCCGCGACGACGAGCGTCGCCGCGGCGGCGTTTCTGAGAAACGTCATCTGGGGCTCCCTTGCGTGGTTGTGGTCGTTGTCGTTGTCGGGTCGGCGCTGCCCGGCTCCAGCGCGTAGCGCGCGAAGCGGCCGCCGAGCGCGGGCAGTATCGCGACGTCCATCTCGCCCAGCGCCGGCTCCATCACGATCGTCGCAACGGTGGCGGTGACGATGCCGGAGACGTTGGGATGCGGCGGGCGGCAGACCGCCCAGGGCGACTGCCAGTCGTCGGCGAGCGCCGCGGCGACGGCGGCGCGATCGATGCGGCCCAGCGCCGGGCGCAGCAGCGCCTCGACCCGGATGTCGCGGTAGAGGCTGTCGGGCGTATTGGCGATCCCGGTATCGCGCAGCTTGGCGAGCGCCACCGGGCTGCGCCAGTGGTTGGCATGCGCCAGCAACCCCTGCTCGGGCAGCACCTGGAACGTCTCGTCGGGCGCGCATTCGAGGTCGATGGCGACGCCCTGTGCCTGGCTGACCATGATGTTGTTGGATGCCGATTTCGGCGTCGCGTAGGCGGCGCGCAGCGCCAGCGCGAAATGCGGCGTCTCGAGCATCTTGCGCCGGATCAGCGCCAGCGGCACGCCGAGCCGGACATAGTCGCGGTCGCTCTCGAGGTAATTGGCGGTGATCGCGATGCCTGCGGCGTTGAGTCCCGAGCGCGCGAGCCCGCCGGCCTCCGTGAAGGTCAGGATGTCCGGCCCGTCGGCGCGGCGGATACGCAGCACCACCGACGTCTCGGCGCATTCCGCGCGCCAGTCCCAGTTCTGGCCATGGATCAGCCGTCCGGCGGCGGTCGCGGCGGGCAGCGCCACGACGCCAGTGCAGGCATCGCCGTCCGGCGCGGGCGCACCGGCCGCGCGTCGGCGCGCGAGTTTGAGGATCTCGGTGCGCGCGTTGAGCAGGACGATGTCCTCGAAGCGCGCGCCCGCGCCTTCGGCGATGCCGCGCATCTCCTCGAGATAGGCGGCATCGAAGGCGGCTATCCGCGGCACGAAGCGCGCCACCGTCTCGGCCAGCGCGTCGCCGGACAGCGAATCGCGCGCAAGCTGCGCGCCATAGGTCTCGACGCCGCGGCGGATCCGCGCCGCGGCCTGCGCGCCGTACTGGCGGCCGCGTTCGCGGGGCGGACCCGAGATCTCCACCAGCGGACAAGGATCTGCCATCGTCGGTATCGCTCCGGCGTTTCGCCTGGGGTGACAGCTTATCCCGCCAAATTGTATTTTGTGCAACCATGAAACAATCTCGTCGCCGCGCACCCCCGCCGCTCACGCGCCTCCAGCAGGAGGTCGCGGACGGCATCCTGCGCGCGCTGCGCGCCGACGGCGTCGCGCCCGGCACGCATGTGACCGAGGCCGCGCTGGCCCAGCGGCTGCGCGTGTCGCGTACGCCCGTGCGCGCGGCGCTCGACCGCCTCGCCGCGGACGGCATCGTCGTGCGCCGCCCCAATCGCGGCGTGGCGCTGCTGGTCGCCCCGCCGGCGCCGCCGGCCGGCGCGGCGGAGGACGGCGAGGGCGCCGACCAGGTCGACGCGGCGATGGTGCGCGTGGCGCGCGACCGCGAGACCGGCGCGTTGCCGGAGGAGATCTCGGAGGCCGCGCTGATGCGCCGCTACGGCCTGGGCCGCGCCGAGGTGCAGCGCGTGCTGGCGCGCTTCGCCGATCTGGGCATGGTGGCGCGGCGGCCCGGCTATGGCTGGGAATTCGTGCCCTCGGTGCTCGACGACGCGGTGCGCGAGGAAAGCTACCGCTTTCGCCTGGTGGTGGAACCCGCGGCGCTGCTCGAACCCGGATTCGCGCTCGATCCCGGCTTCGTCGCCGATATGCGCCAGCGCCACCAGGCGGTGCTGGCGGGCCCTTGGGATGCCGCCGCGGCGGTGCGCTTCTTCGAGATGAACGCCGCCTTCCACGAAGGCCTCGCGGCGGCGTCGGGCAACCGGTTCCTGCTGGCCGCGGTGCGTCGGCAGAACCAGATGCGGCGGCTCAGCAACTACCGCTGGGGCTACGGCACGGCGCGCGTCGCCGTCTCCTGCCGCGAGCATCTGGAGATCCTCGACAGGCTCGCGCACGGCGACCGCGAGGTGGCGGCCGCGCTGATGCGCCGGCACCTCGCGGGCGCCCGCGACCTCCGGCGCCAGGACGGCACGGATTGATTTTCGGGTCGTATAATGCAATCTGTGCGGCCCGAGGCTCCGCAACCGGGACGCCCGAAAGATGAGCGCCGCGCCGACCGCATCTTCCGACAGCCGGGATTCCGGCCGGCCGCTCTGGGCCGCGAGCGCGCCGCCGGCGGAAGATCCGCCGCCGCTCGAGGGCGTCAACGAGACCGAGGTGGTGGTGATCGGCGCCGGCTTCTCCGGCCTCGCGGCGGCGCTGGCTCTGGCCGAGCGCCGCGTGCCGGTGGTCGTGCTGGAGGCCGGATCGCCGGGTGCCGGCGCATCGGGCCTCAGCGGCGGCCAGGTCATTCCCGGGCTGCGCCACCACCCCGCCGATCTGGTCGCCGCCTATGGCCAGACGCTCGGCCTGCGGCTCCACGCTTTCGGCGCCGGCGCCGCGGACGCGCTCTGGGACATCGTCGATCGCCATGCGATCGCCTGCGATGCCGATCGCGGCGGCTGGGTCCAGGGCGCCGAGAACGCGGCCGCGCTGGCGGAGGCCGGGCGGCGCGTGCGCTCCTGGCAGGCCATCGGCGCCCCGGTCGATCTGCTCGATCGCGACGAGACGCGCGCCCGCACCGGAGCGGAGGGCTATGTCGGCGGCTGGATCCATCGCGGCGGCGGCGTCGTGCAGCCGCTCGCCTTCGCGCGCGGGCTCGCTGCGGCGGCCGTCGCCGCCGGCGCGCGGCTGCATGGGCACAGCGCCGCGCTGCGCATCCTCGCCGACGGAGCGGGATGGCGGGTCGAGACCGTGCGCGGCGCGGTGCGCGCGCGGCGCGTGCTGATCGCGACCAACGCGCTGGCCGGCACGCTATGGCCGGGTCTGGCGCGCAGCATTCTGCCGGTCTGGAGCTATCAGGCGGCGACCGCGCCCGGCGCGGCGCCGGCGCATGGGCTGATGGTCGGCGCGGCGGCGGTTTCCGACACGCGCCGCGTGCTGCGCTATTTCCGCCGCGACGCCGCGGGCCGCGTCGTCGTCGGCGGCAAGGGCCTGCTGCGCGCGCCGCGGAGCGAAGGGGATTTCGCGCTGCAGCGGCGCATGATCGGGCGGCTCTTTCCCGCGCTTGCCGACGCGCCCTTCGCGCATCGCTGGGGCGGCCAGGTCGCGGTGACGCTCGACCGGCTGCCGCGGCTCTTCGCGCTGGCACCCGGTGTCTGGGCGACGATCGGTTGCAACGGCAAGGGCGTGGCGTGGTGCACGGCGCAGGGTGCGCCGCTCGCCGCGCTGCTTTCGGGAACGCCGGCGCGCGATCTGCCGCTGCCACCCGAGGAACGGTTGCGCGAGATCCCCTTCCATGCGCTGAAGACCGTCTATGCGGCGGTCGGCAGCCTCTGGCTGCGCCTCCAGGATCGCTTCGCCGATCCGGCCGGCGCATGACACCGCGAGGAGACCCATCCATGCGACACGGCACCGGCGCAGCGCAACCCAACGACCTCGGCGACGCGTTGTGGATGCCCTTCACCTCGATGCGCCAGTTCCGCGACGCGCCGCTGATGATCACGGCGGCGGAGGGGATGCACTACACGCTCGCCGACGGGCGCCGCGTGATCGACGCCATGGCGGGGCTGTGGTGCGTCAATGCCGGCCATGGCCGCGCGCCGATCGTCGAGGCGATCCGCAAGGCGGCGGGCGAACTCGATTTCGTGTCGTCTTTCCGCATGTCGCATCCCGGCGCGGTCGCCTTCGCGCGGGCGCTGACCGAGCTGGCGCCGCCCGGGCTCGACCATGCTTTCTTCGCCAATTCCGGATCGGAGGCGATCGACACCGCGATCAAGATCGCGCGCGGCTATCACCGGCTGACCGGCAATGGCGGGCGTACCAAGCTGATCGGGCGCGCCAAGGGCTATCACGGCATGGGTTTTGGCGGGCTCTCGGTCAGCGGCATCGGCAGGCATCGCCGCGATTTCGGGCCGCTGCTCGACAGCGCGCATCTGCCGCTGCCCTACGATCCGCAGCGCATGCGCTTTCCCCATGGCAGTCCGGCCGAGGGCGCGGGCATGGCCGACGCGCTCGAGGCGCTGCTGGCGATCCACGATCCGGCCACTGTGGCCGCGGTGGTGGTCGAGCCGGTCACCGGATCGGGCGGCGTCTATCCACCGCCGCAGGGCTATCTGGCGCGCCTGCGCGAGATCTGCGACCGGCACGGCATCCTGCTGATCTTCGACGAGGTCATCACCGGCTTCGGCCGCCTGGGCACGCCCTTCGCCGCGCAATGGGCGGGCGTCGTGCCCGACCTCATGGCTCTGGCCAAGGGCATCACCAACGGCGCGGTGCCGATGGGCGCGGTGCTGGCGCATGCGCGCGTCTTCGACGCCTACATGGCGCATAGCCCGGAAGGCATCGAGTTCGCCCATGGCTATACCTATTCCGCGCATCCGCTTGCCTGCGCGGCCGGTCTGGCGACGCTCGAGGTCTATCGCGCGGAAGGGCTGTTCGAGCGCGCGAACCTGCTCTGGCCGCTCTGGGACTCCGCGGCGCACGCCCTCGACCATGCGCCCCATGTCCTCGACCTGCGCACGATCGGGATGCTCTGCGCGATCGACCTCGCGCCGCGCGCAGGCCCGCCCGGCGCGCGCGGCGCCGACATCGCGCGCGCCTGCCTCGATGCCGGCGTCCTGGTGCGCGCCAGCGGCGACACGATCGTGCTGTCGCCGCCGCTCGTCATCACCGAGGACCAGATCCGCGTCGTCTTCGACGCCCTCGCCCACGCCCTGTCCACCACGCCATGAGGCCCGCCATGCCGACGATCCGCGCGATCCCGTTCGACCCCGCCACGCCGGTGACGCTCTCCGGGCTGTCCGGGGCGACCAATATCTACAAGGATCCCAGCGGCGCGCTGAAGGCCGGGGTCTGGGCCTCGGAGCCCAAGCGCGTGGCGATCGATTATGCGTCGGACGAATTCTGCGTGCTGCTCGAGGGCGAGGTGACGCTGACCGACGCCGACGGCCACGCGACCCATCACCGCGCCGGCGAGTCCTTCCTGATCCCGGCCGGCTTCAAGGGCACCTGGGAAAACAAGGTGCCGGTGCGCAAATACTACGTCTTCCACACCCCCAGACCCGCCGCGGGCTGATGCAGTCGGGGACAAGGCAGCAGGGGCAATCGGGTACGGAGCCCGGATGACCCATCGCCGATGGCGGGGGTGACGCGGGCGCCACTCTTCAGACGACCTTCAGCGCCAGGCAGCAGCTGGGGATCGTGCCGGTCTCGCCGGGCATGGAGACATAGGGTGCGGTGGTTTCGAGGCGCTCGATGCGGTTCGCCGCGGCGAGTTCGGCGAGGCGCGCGTCCATCGAGTCGGCGAGCAGGGTGGTCTTGACGGTGAGGACGATCGCGCCGCCTGGCCTGCAGATGCGGATCAACTCGTCGAGCCCTTCGGCGCCGACATGGCCGGTGGTGAAGACGCCGACCGAGACGATGCCGGCGAAGGCGCCGTCGGCGAACGGCAGCGGTCCGCCGAGGGCGAGCCTGTGCAGCCGGGCATAGCTGCCGCGCCGGGCCGCCACCGCCAGCATGCCCTCGGAGATGTCGAGCCCCTCGATCTCCGGATACCCTGCGATCCGCAGCCACTCGCCCATCAGGCCGGTTCCCACGCCGGCGTCCAGCAGGGGCCGCGCGCCGCGCGGCAGATGGCGCGCGAGCAGCGCGAGCCCGATGGTCGGATGGCGATAGCCGACCGCGGACATGTCGGCGTCGTAGGTCGCGGCCCAGCGGTCGTAATGTCCGGCGACCTCCGCGGTCGAACCGGCGCCATAGACGGCCCCGAGCTGACCGGATTTCTCGTCTCGAGCCATCGACGCCTCGCGTGCTGTTCGCCTGACGCGCCCGAAGCTAGACCAATCCTGCCGCGCCAACCAACCGGGGAAGGAGCCCGCAACCGATCCGGGCTCCATCCCAGGTCGCCGGTCCCGGGTTGCTGGGGCCGGTTCGTGAGCTATCCTG
>JBIKXN010000117.1:0-9179 GCA_044355765.1 Alphaproteobacteria bacterium | reverse complement strand
AGCACGCGCCGCGATCGATGCCGCGCTGCACGAGATGCGTGCTGACGCCGGCAAGCGCCAGCCTGGCCCGGCGAGGCATGGTGCCGGGGATCCTGCGCCGCCCGCGTCCGCGCGCGATGGTGCAGGTAGCGCAGGCCTTGGCGTCAGATGGGACGGGAGTAATCCGGGCTCCGTCCCGGGTTTCAGAGAGGGGCGTCGGGCGTGTTTCCTCTTTCCTAGGAAAGGAAAAGATACTATATTTTCCTCAGATAGGAGAAAGCCGTGACCCTTTCGCACCAGATCGCCCGGAACCCCGAAGCCGGCGCCGTGCTGACAAAGGCCGCGCTGCGGGCGGCAGACCGGCTCGGTCTGTCAGGCCGACAACTGGCCGGCATCGTCGGCGTGTCCGAGGCGACCGTCTCGCGCTGGAAACGGGGCGATAGCCTGCTCGAGCCGGGATCGAAGCCCTTCGAGCTTGCGGCCCTTCTGGTGCGGACCTTCCGCTCGCTCGACGCGATCACCGGGGGCGATGAGGCGGTGGCGCGGCGATGGCTGGCCTCTCCCAACACGGCGCTCGCGGCACGACCCGTGGAGCGGATGATGCAGTTGCAGGGGCTTGTCGATGTCGCGACCTATCTGGACGCAAGACGCGCTCCGCTCTGAGGTGCTCGCCTACGGGGGCCCGGCCTGGCGGTTCGTCGAGGCCCAGCATCGGGTCTCGACCCTGAAGCTTGTGGACAGCCTCGCCGAACAGGCGGCGCTCGAGGAGATCCTCGAGGCCACGAAGCCGCCCCTGCCGGAGGACTGCCGCGCGCTCGATTACCTGCTGGCCACGCCCTTCCGCTATCGCCCCTATCCGGCGGGATCGCGGTTCCGCCGCGCGGGGCTGACGCCCGGCGTCTGGTACGGGGCCGAGGCAGCCGAGACGGCGGCGGCCGAGATGGTCTTCCACCGCTTCCTCTTCTACGCCGAGAGCCCAGAGACGCCCTTTCCCGACGATGCGGCCGACTACACCGCCTTTTCGGCGGAGGTCGCAACGCCCGTGGCAGTCGACCTGACGGCCGGGGCACTGGCCGCCGATCATGCTGTCTGGACCCACCTCACCGACTACGCAGCCTGCCAGGATCTGGCCGAGGAGGCCCGCGCGATCGGTGCCGAGGTGATCCGCTACGCCTCTGTCCGCGATCCTGCCGGGGGCGCCAACCTCGCCGTGCTGACCTGCCGAGCCTTTGCCGCCCCGCAGCCGGTCGAGCGTCAGACCTGGCGCATCCGGATCGGCCCCACCGGCGCGCAGGCGCTGCGCGAGCATCCGCGCCTCGGGCTCGAGTTCCCGAAGGACGGCTTCGCCCCGGACCCGCGCCTTGCCGGGATGGTCTGGAACCGCCCCCGCGCCCGGTAGTGATCTCAAGCCTGTGCAACCCGGGACGCAGCCCGGATTACGCCTCGCGATGACTTGTAATCCGGGCTCCGTCCCCGGTGGTGCTAGATCGGGTTTGTCTTCCGCACCCGGCTTGCGCGCCGGGGGCGTATCGGCCCGTCGATGACCGGCGGCGTCCAGCCCGGCGGTGGCTTTCGGCGCTGGAGACGGTGGATGTTCACGGTGAAGCCTTCGTCGTTCCCGTTCATGAGTTGCTTGCGCCGCGCGATCCGCCAACCCGCGGGCGTGCGCCTGAGCGTGTCCTGATACTGGCCCCAGAGCGTCGCCGTCGAGCCGTCGGGACGCTCGTGCCAGGCCAGGACGTAGCTGATCGCCCGCGCCTCGCGCGCGCTCTTGAAAGCGATCTGGATGTTCGAGAGATGGTGCGACGTCCGCGACCACCGCCACAGCCGCTGCAGCGCGCGCGCGACCGCGGCCGCGCCCCGGCTGCGCAACCTTGCCTCCGGGCCGTACGAGACCATGCAATCCGCGGTAAAGACCGTCGCCACGGCGTCGAGGTCCATGAGATCGAGGGCGCGGCAATACGCGTGGAGCACTTCGGCGATCGCCTGGCGGTCCGCGACCTCGCGCAGCGTCCGCTCAACGGACATAGGTCGCGCCGTTGAGATCCAGCGTCGCGCCCGAGAGATGGCGCACCTTGCCGGTCGCGAGGAATGCCACCAACTCGCCGATCTCGCGCGGTGGCACCCATTCGCCCATCTGCAGCGACGCGGTGACCGCCGCCTCGCCGCCGGGCTGGAGGGCGGCGAAATCCTCGGACATCCGCGTGCGTACGATGCCCGGAGCGATCACGTAGCTGAGGATGTTCTGCTTGGCGAAGCCCCGCGCGATCGTCTGCGCCGTCGCCTTGATGGCCGCCTTGGATGCCGCGTAGGCGATCTGCCCGGGATTGGTCGAGCCGCGCTGGGCATTCCAGCTCGACAGCGTGATCAACACGCCACCGCCCGTGTCGCGCCACTGGCGAACCGCCGCACGCATGAGCCGCGCGGGCGCGTACACATTTATAGCCATCTGATCGCACCAGGATCGCTCCCAGGTCGCGTCGTCGTCGTCCATGCCGCCCCAGATCAGGGTCGCAGCATTGAGCACGACGACATCGACGCGGCCGCGCCACGCGCTGGCCTCCGCCCAGAGCCGGTCGACCGCGGAGAGATCGGCGAAATCCGCCGCCACGATCCGCCGCCGATCCGGCCGTGCGGCGGCGAGCGCCTGCTCGGCCCCCGCGCGATCATCGGCGTCGCGATGATGGGCGACAATCGACGCGCCGGTCGCCGCGAGCACGCCGGCGGTCGCCGCCCCGATCCCGCTCGAAGCCCCGGTGAGGAGGATGGTCTTGTCGCTGAGATCGATCATCGTCTGTTCTTTCTTCAAGATATGGCGTGTGGAATCCGGGTCGAAATGCGGACATCGCGCGATTTCCGCCTCGTTCCGCAACGCTCTATTCGGCCTCGCGCAGCGCGATCATTTTCCTGAACGCCGGTCGCTCGGTCGCGGCGGCATACCACGCACGGACACCGGCATGCGCTGCGAGCGCGTGCGGGGCGGCGCGCAGATAGAAGGCGATGCAGGCGACATTGAGATCGGCGACGGTAAAGCGACCGCCGACCAGATGGCCACCCCCGCGCGCCAGCGAGACCTCGAGCGCGTCGAGCGGCCGGCGCAGACGTTCCAGGGCCAGCGCGAGGCGTGCGGCGTCGCGCTTCTCGGGCGGGAGATTGACGGTGTGGACGAGGACTTCGTGCGCCTCGGGTTCGAACTCGCTCGCCGCCCAGAGCGACCACATGGTCATGTGCGAATCCTCGGCGAGCGATCGCGGCGCGAGCGGCCCCCCATGCTTCTTGGCGAGGTGCAGATTGATCGCCAGCGACTCCCAGACGACGACGCCGTCGTCGTCGATCGCCGGCACGCGGCCATTGGGGTTGAGGGCTCGAAATTCCGGACGCGCGGTGCCGCCGTCGACGACGGCGACCTTGATATGTTCGTAGGGAATGCCGAGTTCGTGCGCCATCCACAGCGTGCGCGCCGTACGCGTGCGCGCGATCCCATAGATTTTGAGCATTCCTCATTCCCCTCCAGAAATCGCTGGCGCGTGGATCGTGTCAATATGATCCAAGTTTATCATTGATCGGACCGGGAGGAAGACGATGACGACGACAGGTGTTGCGATCTCGCTCGCCGGGAAGACGGCGCTGGTGACCGGCGCGCGCGGTGGTCTGGGCCGCGCGGTGGCGCAGCGCCTCGCCGCGGCGGGCGCGACGGGAGTGGCGCTCGACCTTCAGATCGACGATTCGGCGGCACCGCCGGGCTGGATCGCCCGCGCTGGAGACGTGCGCGACGAAGCGAGCCTTGTCGCCTGCGTCGCCGACTGCGTTCAGCGCTTCGGCGGCCTCGATATCGTCGTCGCCAATGCGGGGCTGGTGCCGCCGTGGCGCGATACCGAGGCGATCGATCTCGCTGAATGGGACGAGGTCTTCGCGGTCAATGTCCGTGGCGTGGTCGCGACGATCAAATGCGCCGTGCCCGCGCTCAAGCGGCGCGGCGGCGGTTCGATCGTGGCGCTCGGATCGCTGATGTCGTGGTCGGCGCATCCCCAGCAATGCTGCTATGTCGCGTCGAAGCACGCGGTGCTCGGCATCGTGCGCGCCACGGCGCGCGAACTCGGCCGCTTCGCGATCCGCGTGAACGCGATCGGCCCTGGATCGATCGCCACCGACGCGCTGCTCGGGCGCGTCGCGCGGCGCGCGCGCGCCGGTGGCCCACCGGTCGAAGAGGCATTGGCGCAGAGCGCCGCGCAGACGATGCTTGGCCGCATGGCTACCGAAGAGGACGTCGCCAACACGGTGCTTTTTCTCGCGAGCGACCTCGCCGCCGCGCAGACCGGTCAGCTGGTTCCGGTCGATTGCGGGCTTTGAGGCGCGCGCCTGAAGCCCGCGCCACGCAACGCCGAGCTACCGTCCGATGTTCCGGACGGGTTCCTCAGCGAAGTTCGTATCGGGCGTCGTGGTCGCTCGGGCTCCGTTCCCGTCAATTCCCGACGCGCCCCTCCCCGACGCGCGTGAGCGCGTGGGGGATGTTGGGAGGGTGCGGTGCCGGTGAACGCAGGTCGTGTCCCTGCCCGTGGTGCAGGAGCTGGGCGCGCGGCGCGCGAAGCCCTTGGCGAGCTTAGCGCGCCCCGCCCGCCGGACCGATACGGCGGGGAAGATCCGATCCAGAGCGCTGTCGCGTCCCGGCGCTTCCGGCGACGGTCGGCGCACCGCGGCGAAACCCCTCGCCGGACCGGATTTCCAGCGAGATCGCCATGGCGCCGCGGCAGGCGGCGGCGTAGCGTCTGCGCAACGACACCACATGGAGGGAAACGGCAATGGGTTTCGGTTCGATTTTCCGGCGCGGCCTGGTCGCGCTCGGCGTGGCGGCGGTGTTCGCCGCGCCCGCCTTCGCGCAATCCGGCCCTCCGATCCGCATCGGCGCGGTGCTGTCCGTGACCGGGCCGGCGAGCTTCCTGGGCGATCCGGAAGACAAGACGCTCCGCCTCTATGTCGACCGCATCAACCAGGCCGGCGGCCTCCTGGGTCGGCAGATCCAGCTGATCGTCTACGACGATGGCGGCGACGCGAACCGCGCCCGCACCTTCGCCACCCGCCTGGTCGAGGATGACCGCGTCGTGGCGATGGTCGGCGGCACCACGACGGGCACGACCATGGCGATGCGCCCGGTCTTCGAGGATGCGCGCATCCCCTTCATCAGCCTTGCCGGCGGGATCGAGATCATCGAGCCGGTGGCCCCCTTCACCTTCAAGACGCCGCATACCGACAAGATGGCCTGCGAGAAGATCTTCGCCGACATCCGTGCACGCGGCCTGTCGCGGGTCGGGCTGATCAGCGGAACGGACGGTTTCGGCCAGTCCATGCGCACGCAATGCCAGCGCGTGGCAAGCGCGGCCGGAATCGCGATCGTCGCCGACGAGCAATACGGTCCGCGCGATTCCGACATGACCCCGCAGCTCACGCGCATCCGCAACACGGCCGGCGTCGAGGCGGTGGTCAATCCAGGCTTCGGCCAGGGTCCGGCGATCGTCACGCGCGGCTACGCGCAGCTCGGCATCCGCCTGCCGCTGTACCAGAGCCACGGCGTGGCCAGCGCGCAATTCATCGAGCTGGCGACACCCCAGGCCGCCGAAGGCGTGCGCCTGCCCGCCGCGGCCCTGCTGGTCGCGGAACAGCTGCCCGAAAGCGACCCGCAGCGCCGCGTCCTGATCGAATACAAGACCGCGTTCGAAGGCGCGTTCAACCAGCCCGTCTCGACCTTCGGCGGACACGCCTATGACGGGCTGATGATCCTGGTCGAGGCGATCCGCCGCGCCAACGGCACCGATGGCGTGCGGGTGCGCGACCAGATCCGCGCGACGCGCGGCCTGGTCGGCACGGGCGGCGTCGTGACCATGAGCGCCACCGACCATATGGGCCTCGATCTCTCCGCCTTCCGGATGGTCGAGATCCGGGGCGGGCAGTTCCGGCTGATCGGGAACTGAGCGCGGCGCGCGCGGCGCCTCGCCCCTGTCCGCGCATGGACGGGGGCGGGGCGGCGCGGCGCGGGGATGGGCAGGGATGGAAGGAGTGGGCCGCCGATGCTGGCCGAATTGCTGCAATTCCTGGTCTCCGGCCTGACCGTCGGCGCGGTCTATGCTCTGGTCGCGCTCGGCTTCACGCTGATCTACAACGCATCCGACGTGGTGAATTTCGCGCAGGGCGAGTTCGTCATGCTGGGCGGAATGGTGACGGTCTTCGCCTTCGCGGCGGGCCTGCCGCTGCCGCTGGCCGCCCTGTGCGCGATCCTCGTCGCCGTCTGCGTCGGGCTGCTGCTGCACCGGCTCGCGATCGAGCCGGCGCGCGGAGCGTCGGCCGTCACGCTGATCATCATCACCATCGGCGCGTCGATCTTCCTGCGCGGCGTCGCGCAGATCGTCTTCGACAAGCGCTTCCATCAATTGCCGGCCTTCAGCGGCTCCGACCCGATCCTGCTGGCGGGCGCGGCGATCCTGCCCCAAAGCTTCTGGGTGCTGGCGGGCGCGCTGCTTGTCTTCGCGGGGTTGTTCGCGTTCCTGGAGAAGACGCTGCTGGGCAAGGCGGTGCTGGCGACGGCGGCGAACCGTCTGGCGGCGCGACTGGTCGGCGTCGACACCTCCTTCGTGCTCGCCCTGTCCTTCGGGCTGAGCGCGGCGATCGGCGCCTTCGCGGGGATCCTCATCACCCCGATCACGCTGACATCCTTCGATGTCGGGACGCTGCTGGCGTTGAAGGGCTTCGCGGCGGCGATGCTCGGCGGCATGGGCAGCCCGCTCGGCGCGGTGGCGGGCGGGTTGGTGCTCGGCCTGCTCGAGAGCTTCGGCGCGGGCCTCGTCTCCTCGGCCTACAAGGATGCGGTCGCTTTCCTCGTCATTCTCGCGGTGCTGTTCGTGATGCCGCAGGGACTGTTCGGGCGGCGCAGCGTGGAGCGGGTGTGATGGCGGCCGGGACCGCGCCAGCCGCCGCGCCCGCCCCGCCGCGGGCGGGGCGACGCCTGTCGTCGCGCTGGGCCACGCTGCTGGTGCTGGCCGCCGTGATCGGGACGATCCCCTGGTTCTTCCCGTCCGGCTTCTATTTCCGCGTCGCGGCGCTGGTCTGGGTGACCGGATTGGCGGCGGTCGGGCTGCAGATCCTGATGGGCCAGGCAGGCCAGGTGAGCCTCGGGCATGCCGGCTTCGTCGGGATCGGCGCCTATTCCATGGCGCTCGGGCCGAAACATCTCGGCCTCGACGTGCTGCTCTGCCTGCCGCTGGGCGCGGCCGCCGCCGCGGCCGTCGCCTTCGTCGTCGGGCGACCGATCCTGCGGCTCAAGGGGCATTATCTGGCGGTCGCGACCCTCGGCTTCGGCATGCTGGTGACGATGGTCCTGGTCGGCGAGGTCGGGATCACCGGCGGGCCCGACGGCATCCGCGTGCCGCGCGCCGAGATCCTGGGCTGGCGCATCCGCGGCGGCGAGACCTTCTACTGGATCACCGGCGGCACGCTGCTGATCGGGGTGTGGATCGCGCTGAACCTGCAGGACAGCCCGTCCGGCAGGGCGCTGGCGGCGCTGCACGACAGCGAAGTGGCGGCCCGCACCGTCGGGATCGATGTCGCGGCGCACAAGCTGCGCGCCTTCGTCATCGCCGCGGTCTATGGCGCGATCGCGGGCGGATTGCTCGCGCTGCTCAACGGCTTCGTCACGCCCGATGCCGCCGGCTTCCTCGCCTCGGTCGAATACGTGACGATGGTGGTGATCGGCGGGCTGGCCTCCGTCGCCGGAGCGGTCGTGGGCGCCGCATTGCTGGTGTTGCTGCCGCAGGTGCTGACCGTGTTCCACGACTACGAACACGCGGCGCTCGGCCTGATGATCATGCTTTTCATGATCTTCCTGCGCGTCGGCATCGTCCCGGGGCTGGCCGCGCTCTTCGGACGACGGGGATGACCGCGATGCCGGAACGTGGCCAGGTGCTGCTGAAGGCCGAGGGCATCGGCATTTCCTTCGGCGGCCTGCGGGCGCTGGAAGACGTGGGGTTCAGCGCCCGGGCAGGCGAGATCCTGGCGATCATCGGCCCCAACGGTGCGGGCAAGACGACGCTGTTCAACATCGTCTCCGGCCTCTACCGCGCCGATGGCGGGCGCATCGCGTTGGACGGTCGGGACGTCACCGATGCGCCGCCGCAGCGCCTCGCCGCACTAGGGCTGTCGCGCACCTTCCAGAACCTGCAGGTCTTCTTCCGCATGACCGCGCTCGAGAACGTCATGGCCGGGCGGCATCTTCAGGAGCGATCGGGGCTACTCGCCGATCTCTTGCGGCTACCCGGCGCGCGGCGCGCGAACGACGCGACCCGCGCGGCGGCGATGGCGCTGCTGGAGGAAGTCGGGCTGGCCGACAAGGCCGACATGCAGGCGGGCGCCCTGCCCTATGGCGCGCTCAAGCGGCTCGAGATCGCGCGGGCGATGGCGACTAACCCGCGCGTGCTGATGCTCGACGAGCCCGCCGCCGGCTGCAACCCGGTGGAGACGGAAGAGATCGACCATCTGATCGCGGGCGTCGCCGCGCGCGGCGTCGCGGTGGTGCTGATCGAGCACGACATGAAGCTGGTGATGCGGATCAGCCGCCGCGTCGTCGTGCTGAACCAGGGCCGCATGCTGGCCGAGGGAACGCCAGACGAGGTGCGCTCCAATCCCGAAGTGGTCGCCGCCTATCTGGGCACGCATGGCGCCCGGGAGGCCGCGCGTGCTTGAGGCGACCGACCTGCAGAGCGCATATGGCCGCATCCTGGCGCTGAAAGGCGTATCGCTGCGCGTCGAGACGGGCGAGATCACCGCGCTGGTCGGCGGCAACGGCGCGGGCAAGACGACGCTGCTGCGCTGCCTCTCGGGCGTGCAGCCCGTCGGCGCCGGCCGCGTGACCTTCCAGGGCGACGACATCACCGCATGGTCGCCGCACAGGCGCGTCGCCGCCGGCATCGCCCAGTCGCCCGAAGGCCGACAGGTCTTCGGGCCGCTGAGCGTGGAAGACAATCTGCGCCTCGGCGCGTTCCGCCGCGGCCGGGCGGATACCGAGACCGGGCTCGACCGCGTCTTCGCCATGTTCCCGATCCTGAAGGAGAAGCGCGCGCTGCAGGCCGCCGGGCTGTCGGGCGGGCAGCAGCAGATGCTGGCGATCGGCCGCGCGCTGATGAGCCAGCCGCGGCTGCTCCTGCTGGACGAGCCGA